>JAHJGZ010000088.1 GCA_018823795.1 Candidatus Omnitrophota bacterium | reverse complement strand
TACGAAAACCACTGAGATGTGTTCCTCCTTCGAGGGTATTAATATTGTTTGCAAAAGAAAAAATGTCTCCTGTTGAGTAGCCATCATTATATTGCACTGCAAATTCTACTTGAATTTTATCTTTTTCTTTCGCGCAGTAAATAATTTTATTATGAAGAGGCTTTTTATTTTTATTAATATATTCTATAAACTCGGAAATGCCATTTTTATATTTGAAAATATGTTCTTTATCCTTTGTTCGCTCATCACATATAAGAATCTGCAAACCCTTGTTCAGAAAAGCGAGCTCGCGTAAACGTTTTGATAAGATGTCAAAACTAAAATCTGTTACTTGAAAAATTGTTCCGTCTGGTTTAAAACTAACTGATGTGCCCGACTGTTTTGCTTTACCCACAACCGTCACTTTCCCTTGTGGCTTGCCTCTTTCATATTTCTGATGATGAATTTTACCTTCTCTTCTCACCTCAACTTCAAACCATTCTGACAGGGCATTGACGCATGAAATCCCCACGCCATGAAGCCCGCCCGATATCGTATAGGCCCCTTGGTCAAATTTTCCACCAGCATGAAGTGTTGTCATAACCACTTCAAGCGCTGATTTTTTCTCCTGCTTATGCTGATCAACCGGAATTCCTCTTCCATTATCTGAAACGGTAATGCTCCCATCAGGATGAATATAAACTTCTATGTTGTCGCAGTATCCGCCAACTGCTTCATCAATAGCATTATCTACCGCTTCATACACAAGGTGGTGTAATCCACGAACTACCGTATCTCCGATATACATTGCCGGCCGTTTTCGGACCGCTTCTATTCCTTCTAATACTTGTATACTTGTCGCATCATAGCTCCCTTTTTTTTGTGCCTTTATAGGAGTCTGCGACGGTTTCTTGTCCTTTTTTTTAATCTTTGTTTTTTCAGCCGTCTCTTGCTTTTTTGCCATTCTTTACTCCCTTGCTGTTTGTCTCTTTAGCTAATATCTCCAACTCTAATGCGTATCTCGTAAATTTTTTTCTCTCCGAGTTCTTCATTCATCTGATTTATTAATCTGCTTTTATGTTTTTGGCTTATTTCATATGCCCACGTTGATTCATCTACGATAAGATATAAAACATTTTTTTTAAATCGAATTGGCTTGGTATGTTTTTTTATGTTTTCTTCTACGGTGGTACACCATAGTGCAAATATTCTTTCTTGAAGCGTTTCTTTTCTTTTTTCTAAATCGCTAATAACGTCCGAAAGCACATTCTTAATATGTTCCATAAGTTAACCTATTTGCATGGGCATAATGACGTATACGTACCCTTCCCGCCCTTTAATAACACCTGGTTTTTCGGGACTAATCAATGACAGCCTTATTTCTTCAATGTCTATATTTTTAAGAACATCTATCACATAATGAGGATTAAACCCGATAGTGATCTCTCCTCCTTTTTCAATGGTCGCGTCTATCTCTTCTTTTGATTCGCCAAGATTTGGTGCTCGTGATGAAAGAATAATTTTATTTGTTTTCACTACGTCCAGTTTTACTGCTTGTGCTTCTAATGACGTTAACAGGGATACGCGCCGCATTGCTGCGAGAAATTTTTCCCGGTTTACCGTTACTACGATTTCTTCTTCTGTTGGGATTACTTGCTTATAATTTGGGAAATTACCTTCTATTAATCTCGATATAATTGTCGTATCTCCTACACAAAATACGATTTGATTTCCACTTTCTATCAGCTGTATTGTCCCCTCTTCTTGTATGTTTTTATTGATCTCGGAAATTGCTTTTGTTGGGATTATTGCTATCACATTTACACTTTTGGGTACTGTAACTTCGCTTTCAATAGCCGCAAGTCGGCGTCCGTCTGTTGCTATCATTTTCAGCTCTTTATTTTTTATACTGACCAATGCTCCATTAAGTACATATCGCGTTTCATCTGTTGATATTGCAAACGCAATTAATTTAATACACTCTTTCAACACTTTTTGCTCTAGTGTAATTGCATTTTCTAAGGATACTGAAGGAAATTTTGGATAATCATCTTTTGCGAGCCCCATCAACTTAAAGAAAGCTTTTCCAGTTTTTATCTGTATTGAATTATTTTTTGAAACAGTAATTTCTATTTCTTCTTTCGGGGCTTCTCTGACAATATCACTGAATTTCTTAGCAGGTATTGTGATAGTTCCCTCTTCTAACACTTCCGCATCCATAATATTAATAATACCAATTTCAAGATCTGTTCCTGTTAATTTTATTTGGTTCGTATTAAGTGTTTCTATAAGGATATTAGACAATATGGGTAAGGTACCTCTTGGGTTTACTGCCGCAATTACAATACTAATTCCTTTTACAATATTTTCTCTTTTTACTTTGATTTTCATATATCGTCTCCGTTTATTATTATTATAATTTAAAGTATAGAAGCCGTATGCAGTAGTGCTGTTGATAATGTTAATAAGTCTTTATAGTGTGTGAACAGACTGTCTTGTTACAAATTAAAACTGTTAACAAAAAAGAAAGTAATTAACAATTTAGCTGTTGCCATGCCAATATACAAAAAAAAAGCCAAAAAAGAAACAATTAATTAACACCTTATCCCCTTTTTACTGTGGATAATATATTTTCGACGGCACGTTTTGTTTTTTCATCAGTTACACAAAGGGCTTCAATCTTTGAAATTGCGT
This sequence comes from Candidatus Omnitrophota bacterium, assembly GCA_018823795.1. Lineage (GTDB taxonomy): Bacteria > Omnitrophota > Omnitrophia > JAHJGZ01 > JAHJGZ01 > JAHJGZ01. The sequence goes on along the minus strand of JAHJGZ010000088.1, from coordinate 23,066 downwards.
GTAACACAGTCGTATGATCACGACCGCCAAAATATTCACCAATTTCGGGCAATGAATGTTCGGTTAAGGAACGCACAAGGTACATCGCAATTTGCCGCGGATACGCGATGCTTTTATTTCTTTTTTTCGTACGCATGTCTGAAAGCTTTAAATTAAAATAATTTGCCGTCTTTTGCTGAATATAATCAATCGTAACATTATTTTCTTCTTCGGTAAAAGTATCTTTTAAAACATTTTTTGCTAAGTCTAAGGTAATGGGATATCCTATTAATGAAGAATAGGCAACAACACGAATAAGTGCCCCTTCAAGTTCTCTAATGTTTGTTTTAATTTTACTTGCGATAAAGAATGCAACGTCATCGGGAACTACAACGGTCTCACGCTCCATTTTTTTCTTTAAAATAGCTACCCGTGTTTCAAAATCAGGCGGTTGAATATCAGTTACCAAGCCCCATTCAAAACGAGACACTAAACGATCTTCAAGCCCCGGAATATCTTTTGGCGGGCGATCGCTTGTTAAGACAATTTGTTTTTGGGCATCATATAAGTCATTAAAAGTATGAAAAAACTCCTCTTGTGTTGCCTCTTTCCCCGCAATGAAATGAATATCATCTATAAGAAGAATGCCAACGTGTCGAAATTTTTGACGGAATGCTACCGTTGATCTGTTTTGAATGGCAGAAATTAGCAAGTTGGTAAATTTTTCACTCGAAAGATAGAGGGTCTTAATATTTTTGTTAAATTTTTGTGCCTCGTATGAAATGGCCTGTAACAGGTGTGTTTTTCCTAACCCCACTTGTCCGTATATAAAGAGCGGATTATATTTTTTTGCTGGCGCTTCACTCACTGCATACGCAGCTGCATGGGCAAACTGACATGATCCTCCCACAACAAATGTATCAAAAGTATATTTTGCGTTCTTCATATTTTGAGCAGATACATTAGTTGTTTGCTTGTTATCAGCGATATTTTTATCGCTAGCAATAGTCCCTACAAGATTTTTTTCTAAAACGGCTTTATTTTTTTCTTCTGCAATACGATATTCTATCGTTGGTTTTTTACCAAGGAGAACCGCAAAAGAACTTGTAATCAGATCATGATACCGCTCCTGTAACCATGTCCCAAAAAAAGAGTCTGGCACCTCTAGTGTAACTATATCATGCTCAAAACTATAAAGAGAGACAGGCTCAATCCATGCTAGATAGGTTTGCTCGCTCAAATCTTTTTGAACAATTTTGCGAACCTTTTTCCAAAGTTCATGGCTATTGTTAACTACTTCATCAATCATGCAATACCTCTTCCATTCTCACATATTGTTGGCTCTTGTTATATATCCCAGTTATCAACAGGTTGTTAACAAGTCCTCTCTCGTCTTTTATTTTTAAGGGTCAGATTATATCAAAACGAATATGCTTTAGCAAGCTGTTTACAACTATAACGGAAAATAAATAACCCAGCAAAAAAAGGTATGCTCAAAAAAGGCTTTCGTTGCGACCGGCAGCCGTCGGTGAAGAGCGGATATTAATAGTGACTCAGTGCACGTGTATGCAGAAATAATTTATCTCTTTTCATTTTTCTTGACTAAAAGATGAATTTTGTTATAATCCTCACGCAATGAAAAGAACATATCAGCCATCAAAAAGAAAAAGAAAAACAACACACGGTTTTTTAAAGAGAAAATCTACACGTGGCGGTCGTAAGGTTTTAGCAAGGCGAAGAAGGAAAAAAAGAGCGAATCTTTCTGCCTGATTCCGTGTTTGAAAATTCCTTCCACAAATGCATGCGTACACTCACCAAATCAAATCGCTTAAGAAGAAGTTCCCAGATTTACATGGTGATTAGAAACGGCAAAATGATAACATGTAAGTGGTTATCATTGTTCATTTTATTGCGTAATAAAGAAACACATTTTGAGGATAAATCCAACTTTTCTCCGTCAAGCAGATTGGGAATAATTGTTAAAAAAAAAGATTTAAAGTTAGCTACGAAGAGAAACGTATTTAAAAGAGTTGCGAGAGAATTTTTTCGGAGTCATAGAGATTCATTTAAAGAGCCATGCGATGTTGTTATCCGGACAGAAAAAAAACCAGAGAGAACCGACAGTGCATTTTATCATGAAGAAATAAAAAAGGTTTTTGAAAAAGGAAAAATAATATCATAAAAATTATTATCGTTAAACTTATTAAGATCTATCAGCGATGTATGCGACCAATATTGGGAGAGGTGTGTCGCTATTCACCCTCGTGTTCGACCTATTGTATTAACGCAATTTGCGAATATGGTGTACTTAAGGGGGTATGGAGGGCGATATTGAGAATTATGCGTTGCCATCCGTTAGCTTCTGGAGGCTATGATCCTGTCGTTCGAAAGGACAAAAAGGGACGATTATAATACTTGTATCATATTGATAACATAGAAAGTAGGGAATATACTATATGGACCGACGAGCTATACTTGCATTCATAATTTCATTTCTCATACTTATTTTTTATAAAGATTATTTAAAAGTAATCTCTCCCCCAAAATCCGACGATCCGATTACCACAAGCCAAAGCGTCACCTCGGAGCAATTAAATAAAAAAAAATCGCATGAATTAAAAGTTGATAATGTATCTGGAAAAGTTGCCGTGCTGCAAGAGGAAAATTATGTGACTTTAGAAAATAGCAAATTGCGTATTGTAATTTCTAACAGAGGCGCAAATATCGTTTCAGTATCACTGAAAGAATATAAAGAAACAAATAAGGATACTGAAGTCACGATATTTGATAGTTCAGTAAGTGGGATGAAAGAAAAAAATTGTATGGGTGCTATTCGCGTATTTGATGAAAGCGGCAGAGCCGACAATAGCTATAACATGTTGACATTCAATGAGATAGATTCCGGCGGTTATCAAACGAAAGTTTTTCGATCGCCCATACATGACGGAATTCAAATAGAAAAGATTATTACATTAACGGACGATAATTATTCTATAGAATTTTCGGCGGCGATAGAAAATAAATCGCAAAACGAGAAGCAACTCAAAGTCGAACTATCGACCGCAATTTCATACGAAGTAGAAAATAGATACGATAAAAACTATATCAATTCAGTTATTAAAAATTATAATAATTATATATCGACGTCAATTAATAAATTAGTAAAAGAAGGCTATTCTTTTAATGAAAAAATTGAATGGCTGGCGCTTGAGAAGAAATATTTTATCAATATTTTTAACCCAACGTTTGAGGTCGAGCATGTTCGAGTAAATGTTATAAATGGCGATACTATAATGGGATACATATCATCTAAATCTATTAATGTGCTACCACAAAGCTCAGCAAAAATTAACGCGCTTTATTATATTGGGCCCAAAAAGTATTATGTTTTGAAATCATATGGGAAAAAGTTTGAAGACGCGATAGCCCGAGGTTTTTTTGGTGGATTAAAGACGTACTTATTAATAGTGCTTCTATACTTTAACAAAATTTTTAACAACTATGGTTTTTCAATAATTGCGCTCACAGTTATTATAAAAATACTATTTATGCCGCTAACCCATAAAAGCTTCGAGTCAATGCGCAGAATGCAGGAATTACAACCGCAAATGAAGGCCCTTCAGGAAAAACATAAGGAAAGCCCGCAAAAATTAAATAAAGAGATGATGGAACTATACAAGAAGCACAAGGCGAATCCGTTTGGTGGATGCTTCCCTTTGCTATTACAGATGCCAGTTTTTATAGCCCTCTACCATACCCTGTCACAGGCTGTTGAACTGCGTGGAGCACCGTTTATATGGTGGATTAAGGATCTGTCGGGGCCAGATAAGATATTTATGTTTCCCTTTACTGTGCCTATTATTGGCAATTCATTAAATGTGTTGCCTCTATTGATGATGTTTTCAATGGTCTGGCAGCAAAAGATGACGCCAACGACTGCTGCATCAAAAGAACAACAAAGAATGATGGTAATGATGCCGATTATATTCGGCGTAATGTTTTATAATATGCCATCAGGGCTTGTGTTGTATTGGTTTATGAACAACATACTTACAATCGGACAGCAGATCATTACAAAGCGGTTAAGGAAGTAAGCAAGGCGTGTTAGTTTCACGTGAAACTGCTCGAATGTATAGAAAGCATCCCCTTCACCATTCCATAAAAAAGATTTGAGTACCGCTTAAAGAATTCTTAAGGCTACTACCGAATAATCCGATGCACAAGACAACAGAAGCGGAAAATCTGTTTCACGTGAAACACGTAACATTCTTGTTGAATTTTTAAATAGTTATTATATAATTGTCATTAATTAATCGCATTTAATTTATATTATAAAAAGGAGGAAAAAGTGAATTCATTAAATAATGTATTTGCTTTTTGTAATCAAAAAGGTGGAGTCGGTAAAACAACAACTGTGATAAATCTTGGCACGTGCATAGCACAGCTTGGGTTTAAAGTTCTGATCATAGATGCTGATCCCCAGGGAAATGCTACCAGTGGATTCGGAATTGATAAAAACGATGTGATATCAACAATATACGACAATATTATAGGCAATGTATTACTAAAGGATACCATCATAAAAGATGTAATAAAGAATGCTGACCTTGTGCCGTCAAATGCACACCTTGCGGGCGCTGAAGTAGAACTTATTAATATTGAAAACAGGGAATTTTTTCTGCGCAATTTGATTAAGCTTGTCAAGAGCGATTACGATTTTATTTTTATTGATTGCCCACCCTCTCTCGGGCTATTAACGATTAATGCTCTTGTCGCTGCGGACAAGCTGATGATTCCATTGCAATGTGAATATTATGCACTGGAAGGGCTTGGCCAGCTACTCGATACTTTTAATTTAGTAAAGGAAAGATTGAACCATGACGTTGACTTGTTTGGTGTAATTATGACCATGGCGGATTATAGGACGAATTTAACAAACCAAATTTTAACGGAAGTGAAGGAATTCTTTCAAAAGAAGGTTTTTTCTGCGGTAATTCCAAGATCAATTAAACTCAGCGAAGCGCCCGGATTCGGGAAGCCAGGAATTGTTTATGCACCGCATTCACAAGGAGTAGCGCGATATAAGTTATTGGCAGAAGAATTTTTAGAAAGACTTCAAATACGCTGCAATTATCAAAACGAAGATGAAGAAAATAGTGACGCAGAATCAGTCGAAAAAGACGAGCAAGCAGGCAGTGCTCAAGAAACTGTTATACAAAAATCGGAGGAGTAAATAATGAAAAAAAATGCATTAGGGAAAGGCCTAAGCGCTTTGATACCAGATAGTTACATTAATTCTGAGGCAATGGTAAAAAAGAACGAAGCGCTCAACAGCAAAGGGCTGGCGGAAAATACAATTTTAGAAATAAAAATAGCTGCTATACGAGGAAATCCGGATCAGCCAAGGCGACTATTTCAAGAAGCTGCGATGGAAGATCTCGTCTCATCAATAAAAGAAAAAGGAATTATTCAGCCTATAATCGTATCAAAGAATAAGGATGGCGAACATTATGATCTTATCTGTGGTGAAAGGCGGCTTCTTGCCGCTGAAAAAGCTGGATTAGTACAGGTACCTGCAGTCGTGAAAGATGCAACCTCAGATGATTTTTTGGAGCTTGCATTAATAGAAAACATTCAGCGAGAAGATTTAAATGCTGTAGAAGAGGCAGAAGCATATATGAAGTTATTTGAGCGTGGCCTTGCGCATGAAGAAATAGCGAAAAAAGTGGGAAAGGACAGGACAACCGTTGTTAATGGAATGAGGATATTGAGCTTGCCACAGGAAGTGCTCGCGCTTGTTATTGATAATCAAATAAGCGAAGGACATGCACGCGCAATACTTGCGCTGCCAACGGCTGAATACCAGAGAAGATTTGCAAAGCGAATAATAGAAGAAAAACTATCAGTGCGCAAAGTAGAGGAAATAATAAAAAGAAAAGGGTATAGAAAGCGCCCAGCAAAACAACTGAGAAAAATGGACGCACAGATATTAGACCTCGAAAGAAAATTGGAAGACACGCTTGGTAGTAAAGTGCGCCTCTTTGCAGGAAAGAGTAAAGGGAGAATAGAAATAAAGTATTTTTCATTAGATGAGCTCGACAGAATACTCGCTGTTTTAGGGATAAAAACAGATTAGTACGTTAAAAGGATGAAGCAGAAAGGAACGGAACCATGGGAGAGAAAAAAAAGGAATATATAAAGAAAATAGAAGACCAAATAGAAGCATGGGATAAGAAACTGGATGCGCTAAGAGAAAAGGCGGGAAAAGTAAAAGACGAGTATGTAAAGCATTGTGAAACTGTTCAGAAAAAGATAAATGAGTTTCGAGAAAAATTTCTCAAATTGAAAGGCTCAAGTGAAGCAACAGGGGAAGAGCTTAAAATAAGCTTAGAGAATGCACGAAAAGAGTTAGATGAAATGGTACATACAACGAAAGAAACCTCCCAGGTTTATGTTGAAAAGGTTGAACAGAGGCTGAAAGAATGGGGCATCAAAGTTGACAAACTAAAAGAAAAAGGGGGCGAGACAAGGGAAACGATGGGAGGAGAATATAGCCGCATTGTTGATGAGGTCGGTGTAAAATTTGAAAAAACCCGAGAGAAATTGCACGCATTAAGAGAAGCAAGCGGAGACGCATGCCATGAAATAAAAACAGGGGTGGAAAAGTCATGGGAAGACTTTAAGCAAGCGTTCGAAAGCGCTCTCGCAAAGTTCAAAAAGACAGATGGCAAAGACTAAAACCGTTCTTGCACGACGCATTTAAAAAAGATATTAAAGAGCTAAGTAATTCTCTTATAATCAGATGTTATGATTTAATAACCACTTTTAACACCACTTTTTTTACCGCAGTTGTGTCCACACAAATTAAGCTTTTAATATGTATTTAAGACTTTAAATTTATTGACTTTAATAAACGGTATGATATAATTCCTGCCTAACTTATAAGGAGAAATGTACGCCATGGACGCGACATTGGTGCTTTTTAAGCCAGATGGGATTACAAAATCGCTTACAGGAAATATCCTTACCGAACTTTCCGAAGCGCGTCTCGAGATAGCCGCGTGTAAATGTGTTCGTGTCAGCAAAGAACTTGCCGAGGAACATTACAAATCGTTAAAGAATGAATCTTTTTACAATGAATTAATAAAGTATATTATGGGCGAATACCATAAAAAGAAGGTATTAGCGTTTGTTTATTGGGGAGATGACGCCCTTAGAAAGGTGCGAGAATTGGCAGGTGCCACTAACCCAGAAGAGGCGGAAGCAGATTCAATAAGGGGGAAATATGGAAGAATAACCACACGAGGGATTTTTGAAAATGTTATTCATGCCTCAAGTGATGCGAAAGAAGCCGAAAGAGAGATAAAATTATGGTTTGAGCCAGACGAAATAATTTTTGATATTTATCCGACCAAAGAAGATGAAGCAACAGTGAAGAAAAGAGCGTGGGCATGAAAGGGAAGCGCATCCTTAGAAAGCAGAATACGTTAATACAGTATTGTAGTTTGAGTTTGTTTTTTACCTTTTTATTATTTGGGCTTTTAGGCTGTTCCTCAGAAGGGCGCAAGGATGCAAGTAAGGGCGGGGATACAACCCTTATCAAAGTTGCATTTTGGGGAGGCCCTGAAGAGATCGAAATTATTACCGAGTGTATTAAAGATTGGGAACGATCCTACCCACATATTAAAGTACGTTTTGAACATACGCCCTACGGGGGATATGTCAATAAAATTTTAACGCGCATTGCAGGAAATGCCGCGCCTGATGTTATTTGCACCGAAGTAAATTATTTTGTGACATTTGCTTCAAAAGGGGTGCTTTATAACTTATCATCATACATTGAAGCCGACCCTCACTTTAAGAAAGAAGATTTTTTCCCTGAAGTCCTCGATCGTTTTACCGTTGATGGAAAGATTTATGCGATCCCTCGAGATACAGCCCCTTTCGCGTGTCTGTTTTACAATAAAGATTTATTTGATAAAGCAGGACTTTCGTACCCGAGCGATGATTGGAACTGGAATGATTTACTTGCATCAGCACAAGCACTGACAAAACGAGATGACAAGGGGCGTGTGACTCAATATGGATTTTATGGATGGGCGTGGCAAAATTTTGTATATGGAAACGGTGGTTCGTTAGTGGATGATGTAAATAATCCCACTATATGTACACTCAACAGCCAACATTCTATCGAAGGGGTTCAGTTTTACGCAGATCTGATTACAAAATATCGCGTAATGCCAACGCCGGTGGCATTAACAAACGCAGGCATGGGGGTTGACTATATGTTTGCTAGTGGTCGGCTCGCAATGTTCCTTTCCGGCATTTGGGAAACGCCGGCCTTACGAAACGATAACTTTCGTTGGGATGTAGCAATGTTTCCTAAAAATCAAAAAGGGATTAGAAAGTTTGGTACCGGCGGATCTGGCTACGCAGTATTAGAATCATCTAACCACAAAAAAGAAGCATGGGAAGTTGTTAAAGCATTAACTGCAGCACCCGCGCAAATCAGATTAGCCGAAATGGGGCTTGCGCAGCCTGCACGACAGGCTATTGCTCAAGGAGAACATTTTGCCAAGCATCCTGATCCCCCAATGAATAAGGGGATGCTGAACGAGGCTGTGCAGTATGCTGTATATGATCCCTTTCATCCAAAATGGCGAGAAATTGAAGCGCGGCATATTACGCCCGCTTTGGATCTTATTAAGAACGGTGATGCAACCGCGGAAGAAGCCGTTAATAAGATTATTAACGACGTGAATAAAATTCTTACTGAGAAAGAATAAAAAACAATAATGGTCGCACAGAAAGAAATAAAGAAATTTAGAAATAAATATGGCTATTTCACTGAAGATGGAAGTGAATATGTTATTACTAATCCGCGAACGCCTCGACCATGGATAAACGTTAATTGTAATGAAAGGTACGGATATGTGGTGTCTCAAACAGGAGGGGGATTTTCATGGTATGGAAATTCACAACTCTCCCGGCTCAATATTTGGCATCAAGACCTTATCAGGGATGACTATGGGAAATACATTTATGTACGGGATAATAAAAGTAAAAAGATTTGGTCAACGACGTGGAAGCCTACATGCGTAGACACAAACTATTATGAAGCACGTTACGGCTTAGGATACACAAATTTTACGACTGTTTATAATGGTGTCAAAACAGAACAATTGATGTTTGTCCCGCGGAAAGACAATTGTGAAGTTTGGGTAGTCAAAATAACGAACCTCACAAAACAGCAAAAGGATCTTAGTTTTTTTACTTTTTTGGAGCTTTGTTTAGGAAACGGAATGGACACGCACCGCGAATTTCAGAAGACATTTATTGAAACGCGGATCGATAAAAACTTGGGAGCTATTATGGGCTATAAACGGCCTGCGTTAGTTCCTGGATTTATTTCAACGGGGGCAAAAGATTTCCCACTGTCCGCATTTCTCTCGCTCGTCAATAGAAAAGCGGATGCCTATGATGGTGACATGGAGACATTTGTTGGCATGTACGGATCTTTGAAAAATCCAAAGGCTGTTGTTGAGGGAAGATTAAGACCGAATAGAAATATTGAGAAATGGGGAGATCCCTGTTTTTCTTTACAAGCGGATGTAAAACTTAACGCCCATCAAACAAAAGAACTTGTTTTTGTTCTGGGTGAAATGGGAAAACAAAATAATGCTACACGAATCATAAAAAAATATCGAACAAAAGGTCTTGTCGAAAAAGAGTTGGAAAAAGTCATTGATTTTTGGAAACATATTACAGAAAATTCATGGATTGATACACCCGATGAAGCAATGAATTTTCTTACTAATAAATGGTATCGTTACCAAGCCATCTCGGCTCGCATGTGGGCGAAGACGGCATATTATCAGTGTAGCGGTGGCATTGGTTTTCGGGATCAGCTGCAAGACAGCAATTGCTTGTTGGAATCTGATCCTCGTCTTACACGAAAACAGATATTGACGCATGCTGAACAACAATTTCCTGATGGTACTGTATATCATTGGTGGCATCCAGGAACGGGCATTGGTGCGCATACTGAAATGACGGATGATTTGCTTTGGCTTGCTTTCTTAAGCCTTAACTATGTTGATGAGACTGGAAACACCTCTCTCTTTAACGAAAAAGTCTTTTTTACAGGAAAAAAGAAAGAAGCAGGCACAATATATGATCACTGTTGCCGTGCCATAGACAAAGTATTGTCCCGTTGGTCAAAGCGAGGCCTGCCCCTTATTGGTGAAGGCGACTGGAATGATGGGATGAGCCATGTTGGTCTTAACTGGAAAGGGGAGTCTATTTGGTTAGGCCATTTTTTATACGGAATCCTTACCCGTTTTAATGGAATATGTGAATTTAAAAAGGACAAAAAAAGAGCTCAGCGCTATCGCGACAGAGCACGAAAACTCAAAGTTGCTATTAATAAACATGGATGGGATGGTAAATGGTATATCCGTGCAACGCGCGATAATGGAAAACCACTCGGAAGCAAAAAAGAGCGCCGCGGAAAAATTTTTCTTAATGCCCAAACATGGGCTATTATTAATGGAACAGCAACGCCTGAACGGGCACGTATTGCGATGAAGTCAGCATACAAATATCTTTTTGGAAAATATGGGCCACTTTTATTTACGCCCGGATATGATAAACTAGATCCGACGATCGGCTATTTATCGCGTTATGCACCATCAGTACGAGAAAATGGTGGCGTGTACACACATGCGGCATGTTGGGGAGTTCAAGCAGCAGCGATAATGGGAGATGGAGAAAGAGCGTATAGTGCCTATAAAAAAATGTGTCCAATTGATCGTGCGCAACAGCCGGACACCTATTATGGAGAACCCTATGTTACACCGGGGAATGTAGACGGCCCCGATTCTGAAAAATTTGGCCGGGGAGGATGGACATGGTATTCAGGGTCAGGGGCATGGATGCAAAAAGTCGCATACAATTGGATTTGTGGAATTCGCGCAACGCGCGAAGGGCTTGTTATCGATCCCTGTATCCCTCGAAAGTGGAAAAGTTTTAAAGCAAAACGATTTTATCGAGGAAGCACCTATTATATTATTGTTAACAATCCACGGGGCGTAAACAGGGGAGTTAAAAAAATATATCTTGATAATAAACTTTTATCGAAGAATATCATCCCTCCTCCGAAAAAGAAAAAGTCATATGCTGTTACCGTTATTATGGGAAAATGAATAAAAGCATGATGGATAACGTCTAAAAGGATGAGGGAAATAAGAGGATAGATAAATGCTCTTTGACAAGTTGAGAAATTACTATGTTATTGGTACCATTGGACTTTTTTCCATGCTGGTATTTTTTGGGTGCGCCCACGATCGCATGCAACAGGATACGGATACCAACCTTCGGCGCCTGTATACGTTGCGAGGAAAACATCCTAACCAGAAAAAAGTTGTTGAAAATTTTAGCAGGACGGACGGCGAAAATCAGTTAGCGGGGAGGAGTTCTATTTTCCCACTTGCCGGGGAGAAGCTCTGCGTACGGTATCAGAAAAACAGCGTTTCATTTCCGAAAGGATTTTCATTAGAAATGACTTTTGCGTTACAGGCAGATGAGGAGGCGTGGTGGGAAACTGATTTAAATATGCTCGACATCAGCCAGGCAAAAGCGTTAGCTTTGTGGATTAAGGTGGATAACGATCCTGTCGTTCAAAAAATGCATATTGTTTTAAGAGACCATTCTGGGCATGAAGTCATTCTTCCCCTTGCGCGGTATTATTCACGAGCAGATGAAGAAGGCCGATGGCATGAAATTATAATTCCACGCAGAGATTTTTCAATCGTTAATTGCAATAGTCTGCAGAAACTTAAAATTGTGCTTGTGGCCGGACGCGTATCTTTACAAGAAAAAGTTACCATAGATGATATTGCTTTTGTTGGAGAGACCGAAGTCTATTTTCAATCTTTGAAAGATAACTTATTCGGATTCCCCGAAAACGTAGTGGCTCAAAAAAAACGTGACGAGTTACTAAGCATGAACGATGATACATTGCTGAGAACTATCGCGCGGGATACGTGGGGCTATTTTGATAATGCGGTTGATAAGCGGACCTATTTGCCGCTTGATTCAATCCAGGTCAATGGGAATAACTGGATTGGTGATTACACCTCACCAACTAATATCGGACTCTATTTGATTGCATGTGTCGGTGCATATGATTTAGGTTTTATCGGGCAAGAGAAAGCAGTTACAAGAATCAATGAATGTTTGAAGACGCTTCAACAGTTACCGAGATGGAAAAATTTTCATTATAATTATTACAACACCACAACACAGTTACCAACAAGTCAGTTTGTTTCGACCGTTGATTGTGGATGGTTGGCAGCAGGACTCATCGTTGTTCGGCAAAGTTTTGGTGACGAAGTGGCACGTCGCGCGTCACAAATACTCGATGCAATGGATTTTGGAGAATTGTATGATGAAAATGTCGGGCAATTGCGACTTGGTTATGACGATGGGAGTAAAGAATTATCGAAGTATCATTATGGGCTATTGGCAACAGAAGCACGTGTCGCGAGCTTGATAGGTATCGGCAAGGGAGATCTTGAGGAAAAACATTGGTTTCGCATATACCGGACCTTGCCCGAACAATGGAAATGGCAGAATCAAACACCACAGGGAAAACAAAAAAAATACTTAGGACAAAGTCTATTTCAAGGGTATTATACATATCAACGGTATAAAATAGTTCCCAGCTGGGGAGGTTCGCTCTTTGAATTTTTGATGCCGACACTGGTGGTAAATGAAAAAACTCTTGCGCCGGACGGGCTCGGGTTAAATAATATCCGTGCAACGAGAGTGCATATTGAGCATGCGCTGCAAGGTAAGCAGTACGGTGTGTGGGGGCTTTCACCATGTTCGGTTGTGGGGAAGAAGTACGGTGGATACGAAGAATTTGGTGTCGTGGAGATAGGCGCGAAAGGGTATAATAGCAAGGGGGTAGTCACACCGCATGTGTCATTTCTTGCACTTGATGTTCTACCCAAAGAAGCATTACGAAATATTCGTACTTTTTTACAAGAGTATGAAGCATATGGTGAATATGGTCTCTATGATTCAGTGTCGGTGCACAACAAAAAAGTTAGTTATAAATATTTAGCATTAGATCAAGGGATGACTTTTATCAGCGTTGTTAACTACCTTACTGATGATGCGATCAAGAAGAAATTCCATAGTGATCCGATAGTAAAAGCGGCAGAACATTTATTGATTATGGAAAAGTTTTTTGAGTAAAATGTTTTGTTGTTCACATTGGAACATAAAGCATCAGAAAAAGGAACAATATAGATATAAATAAATAAAAACAACAATAACAAAAAGGAGGTAGATGTTATGAGACGAACATGGTTGACTGGATTAGTGATGTGCATAGCGATTGCTATTGCCATGCCAATGATTGCTTCAGCGCAAGATGAGCTTGTATTGCTTGATTTTGATACTGGGGATAAGCCGAATAATATTGGTGGTGATTTTGGTGCATGGGACAGGGATCCCAATGATGAAACACAGTGGTGTGAGATCAGCTTTGAATATGGCGACGATGCTCTTGGGGAAGAGGATGGATATTCTTTACGGTTAAGTTATGATGTCGATTCTCCAAATCCTGCTTACAATGGTTTCTGGACAAAGCTTGAAGGCGAAGATTTTTCTGATTACAATACGCTCAATCTTTACGTTAAAGGGGATCCAGATAAAGGATTTACCAAACGGCTGAAAATTGAAGTTAAGGATTATCAGAAATCAGCAGCATATATTCTTAGCGGCATCAGTGATGAATGGCAAAAATATTCCATTCCTTTCGAAAAATTCAAAGCAATTTCTGATTGGAGCAGCATGAACGAGTTTGTCATTGTTTTTGATGATATCAATTCAAATCCTAAGGAAGGATCTATTTTGCTTGATAATGTTACTGTTTCTAACGAATAAGGTGTGTTTGTAAAGATAACGTAAAGGCTATAATGTTTTGTTGCATGTAGCCTTTACGTTATCCATAAAAAATTATCGATCGAATTGTAGCAGGGCAAAAGCATAAATTATGAAAGGGGGTGAACGTGTGATAAAGCAAACACTCCTCACGGATCGGATTCTTACCGATAAAGAAAGAAAAAATCTTGCTATATTAGAAGTCATTAGAAAAAATGGCCCGATTTCACGGACCGATGTATCTAAATTAACCGAATTTAATATTGTAACCGTTTCGAATTATGTCAATCACTACATCAAGAAGGGGCTTGTTGTTGAAGGAGAGCTTGATGAATCGACGGGGGGAAGAAAACCCGTTTTGGTTGAATTAAATCCTAACGCTGCCTATATCATAGGATTGGGATTGAACATGATGAACATGGTAGGCATATTAGTTGATTTAGGCACGAATATTCTTTATGAGGTAACGCGAGAGAAAGCTCCTGAGAATTCTGAAAAAATGATACAAGAGCTCGTTAACTTATGCGATGAAATTATGCAAAAATCTGGCGTTGAGAAAGAAAAAATCGTCGGCATAGGTGTTGGCGTTCCAGGAATTATTGATGAAAGAGGACGTACGATACGATGGCCTGGTGCGTTAGGCAGCAAAGATTTATCTGTCTGTATGTCGATCAAAGATAGTTTTGAAAAGCGTTTTAATATTCCTACATTTACAGAGAATGATGCAAATGCAGCGGTGTTAGGAGAAAAGTGGTTGGGTTTAGATCGTGATGTACGGCATATGATATATATGTTTTCTGGTGTTGGGGTCGGTATTCTTATTGATGGCCAAATTTATCGTGGCGCCAGTGGAGCAGCAGGAGAGCTTGGCGTCTATAGCCCATTAATGCATAACCAAGAATTTGTTAAGACAAGCGCTTTGCATGTTGGTCGTTGGGAAATGGATCTCGGTATGTGCGATAGCGCGCGCCAGCTACTAAAAGAAGGTGAAGACTCTTTGCTTCGCGAGTTGGTTAATAATAACCTTGACAAGCTTACCGTCAAAGAAATTATTAAAGCTTCACGTGAGAAAGATGCCTTGGCGATTCGCGTTATAGAAGAAGCAGGGCATAACCTGGGGAGAAAAATAGCTTTTCTTGTTAATCTTCTTAATCCCGAAGTTGTTGTGCTTGGTGGAGGCATTGAAGGTTTTGGGGCTATTTTACTTGATGCAGTTAAAGGTGCCGTAAAAGAATGGGCAATTGAAGAAGCCGCAAACGTTGTAAAAATTATTCCCTCTGCGTTTAGGGAGAATTCAATTGCTCTCGGTGTTGTTGGAATTGTTTCGCGAGAAATATTTGCCCAAGCATAGAAGGAATACATAGCTTTATGTGATTTATTGTAAAGCAGCGGAATGAAGAAGGCGGGTGTTTTGACTTGTCGCCTTCTTCATCATACGTTAAGCAGTGAAGGCCTGTATATAAAAGTGAATCGATCTATCTCTCCTCTTTTACCGAAGTCGTGAGTTCTTAAAAAATTTCTCTACATATCACACATTTCATAAACATGCAAAGATATAAAGAGAAAGCCTTTCGTAAGATAAATTAAGTTGGAAAAAAAACAATTTCGGAGTACAATATCACAGAAAAAGTGTGTAAATACGCTGTTTACTTATTTAGAATAAATCGGTTATAAAAAAATGAGACGCGTTATATATACAAAGCGTGCCCGAATAGCACTTTAGCGGCACCGGTAGAAAAGGAGATATATTTTATGAATATAAGTAAGAGAATAAGGAACAGAAGGGGGAGCGTTTTTGGGGTAATAATCGTTCTTTTGTTCATTGCGATGCTTATTGTTATGAATGGCGCTCTTTACTGGGAAAAAGGGAAAATTACCCAAAAATATTTTGTAGCCATGCAGGAAGCTGAGAGAGAAAAGCACTCGCTTAAAGAACAGATTTACAAAGGACAAAAAGAAAAAGAAAAAAGCGTGCAAACGGTAGCACAATTAGAGAAAGAATATTCTGCCTTGAAGGATCAATATGAGAAAGTGGAAGGAAGATATGATGGCGCGATCGACCTAAAAAACTTTTTAGAAACTAAATTTACCGAAATTGCCAATGCTGCCGCAGATGGGCGGGGGAAAATAGATACTATATCAAAGCAGCTCGATAAACAGTTAGCAGAGCTTTCCGAAATTAACGCTTTTTTCGGAGAAGGAAGAACAAAATCAAAAACAAGATCGTATGCACGTTCTTCAGCAGCAGATTCTGTTAATTTGCCGCCGGTTGTTGTAAAAGAGAAAAAAGAGAAAACAGGGGAAGGGAAAGAAGAGACGCTCGAGGATGAAAGACAAGAAACCAATGCTACGCAAATAATGTCTGTTAACGAAGAACATAATTTTGTTGTTATTAATAAAGGGTTAGTAGATGGAATTGCGGTTGGAAAGGTGTTTAATGTTAAGCGTCAAGGCCAGGACATTGGGGTAGTGGCCATATCGGAAGCAAGGGATTTTGTGGCATTAGGCATTATAAAGAAAGTAAAAAAAGGTTTTTTTATCCAGGAAGGAGATATTTTATCCTAGAAATAAGCCAAAATAGTTGTGACAGTCTTGTTATATTATCTTAAGATGTGGTATACTATGCATATAGTGCTATTAGTCCTCATGCCGAATAATGGAATAAAAAATATTTGAGGACGATTAATTATAGGGAGTCATAAATAAACGAGAGTTTTAATAATGCTCTTCGTGAAGAGAATAGGTAATGGGGCGATACATAAAGAGGGCCTGTATTAGCATACATACTGCTAAAACAGACCCTCTTTTTTGTTATTAAATGAGATTTATATTATTGAGTAGAAATACTTATTTTGTTTGGAGGCTGTTTATAACAATAGCGTGTACAAAGAGATAAATATTTACTAAAAAGTTGCCGATACATAGAAGAAGGTGAGTACTGTACTCATAGTGTGCTAGTATTGAGCACACTTATGCTAATAATGAGAATCGGGCAGTTGTAACATATTGGATTTATTATGCTACGGTCATTTTTCTTATCAAAAAATCGTATACGATTAATACACCTATTTATTAAAAACCCCTCGCGACAATATTACCTTCGGGGAATAAGTCAAATGTTAGGAGAACCACTTACCCCTATACGAAGGGAATTGCTTAATCTAAAAAAGGTTGGTTTTCTTAAAAGATCGCGGGCGGGAAGTCTTATTTATTATAAAGTTAATAGCAGCTTTCTTTTATTTCAAGAATTGAAAAGCATGATAGAAAAAACAGAAGATATTAGGAATCAAAAAATCATAACATGCGGATATAAAAACAGTAAGCCGTTGAACCCCTTAGGGAAGATTAATGAACACAGCAAAAGCGCAGCGTAAAGAGCACCCGCGAGGTGCAAAGCAGAAGGGAAAGTTTTTATTAAGCGGGTTTGTTTGTATTCTCTTTTTTCTTATGCTTTTCTTCTTTCTAGTACGACCACTTTTTGCTCAAAATGTTCCCCGTCGCATTAACTTTCAGGGGCTTTTGACAAACACACCGACCGGTACTCCAAAAACGGGAACTTTTTCCTTTGTTGTTCGTATATATGATCTTGAAACGGGAGGGACCGCAGTCTTTACCGAACAGCATGATGACGTTTTAATAATCTCGCGGGATAACGGGGCGTTTAATCTTGAAATAGGAGCGGTTAATGCATTGAATCTTGATTTTAATACACCTTATTGGATAACAATCCAGGTAATCGATTCTGACGGAGAAACTGATGGTGAACTGACGCCGCGGCAGAGGATTGTAAGTGCTGGTTATGCGATCAATGCTGATCTGCTTGATGGCATAGATTCTTTACAACTTGTAAGGAGTGATGAAGATGACATAATGAATGCAAATTTGACCGTAACCGGAAGTATAGATGTTATTGGCTCCATACGAGGAGCTATTGATCCGGGCAGCGGAGTAGAATACGACACCTTTACTATTGATGCACCACAAGATTCGTCAGATATTATTGCATTAATTTTTGGCCGCACAAATGATGAGCGTCTTTATTATAGTCTTATAGAGGATGAATTTCATTTAACCGATGGATTGAGTATTAGCGGCGGGCTAACCATAAGTGGTCTCGCTCGCCTTAATAGCGGTATCGATGTTAATGGGGCGCAATTTACTGTATCGCCCACAGGGGCAGTGCACACCGATACGACATTGGATGTTGATGGACAAACAACCTTGAATGGAGGCGTTGATCTTGGAGATAGTCCGCTCGACATGATTTCATTGCTTGGAGAAGTCGACAGCGACCTTACCTTTGATGGAGCTCGTGTTATTTATACTGACAACGGAGATCTTACGGTCAATCCAGCTGGTGATATTCTATTAGGGGTAGGAAGCGATGATACGATACTCAGCGGAGATCTTACCGTGGGGGGAAATGATGTGTATAGTCTTACAGCACTTGCCATGAGGTTTAGTGGTGCCAATGTTCAGATACTCGGTAACTGTACGGTAAGTGGCAGAGGGGGACTTATTCTGCAGGGTATCGGAGCGGATGTTACGTTTGGGCAAGGAGAATTTTTAGAGAATGATCAGAATGGACAAATTGGTATTGGGGGAAATGTATCCATCTCAGGCGATATGACCGTTTTTGGAACCGGCGCAAGCAGAATTCAAAATGGCCGTTTATATGTTGGCTCAGGAACGCCTACAAATGTTGCTGATGATAGCGGTGATTTATATGTGAGCGAAGATGTTGAAATAGAGGGAGATTTATCAATTGGGGGAGATCTTACCCTTAAACAAGGGGATGTTTACGGCGCTGCAGGGGCGGTACGAATCCGGGGGGATCTGACAGTAACCGATACGCTCTTTACTGATAGAATAGATGATGAAATTGGTCAAGGGCTTTTAATCCTTACTGACACAACGGTACAATCAGATTTAACTATCGGTGGCGGACAGCTGTATTCGTCTGGAGACCTGTTAATTAATCCTCAACAAGGTGGCGCAAGCGTATTAAACTTAGGCGTTTATTCTGAGGGGGATTACGTTATTATTGGTGGTGATCTTACCATAATGGGCAACCTTTCAGTTGGAGGCTCCATTCCTCCTGTTTTACAATTGTATGGAACATCAGCAGATAGTTTTACTATTGATAGCTTGGATACATCAACAACACCTACGTTGGTTTTTGAAGATTCTGACGGGGATGAAACCTTCCGGTGGAATGACCTTATCAGCAGTTTTGAACTTTCAGATGACCTGTCGCTTGGAGGCAGTTTGACTTTAGAAAAAGAGCTTATCGTTCAAGGGGGTGATGTCTCACGATTTAGCCAAGGGAGGGTATATATTGGAAGTGGTACGCCTTCGTCGTTAGCGTCGGGGAGTGGAGATTTGTATGTTGAAGGAGATGGAGAGGTGCGGAGAGATTTATCTATTGGCGGCGACCTTACTCTGGGAGGATCTCTTTTCCCGGGTGCCGGTGGTGGACTAATCTTCAACGAGGATCTTACAATAAAGGGAATATTGTATGTTGATAATATCATCCATGACGATACGGCAGCATTAACCCTTGGAGACAATAGACAGCAGGTTGTGATTGATTCATCTGATTGGGATATTTCAGCCGCAGGAGATATGAATAATATCGGTGATATAACGGCTGACGGCACGTTGTTTTTAACTGCCTCAACAGGTTCTGCACATTTAAGTGTATCAGGCAGCACCGAACTGGGTGATGGCCCTGGCGATACCCATAGCATACGAGGCGTAACAACATTTGGAACAGGTGATACGGTTACAATATCAGATAGTGGTGACCTAACAGTGAGCGATAATGTGTGGCTTGGAGATGATGTTACCGATATATTTATGGTTACTTCATCAGGGTTGAACGTATCATCAGATGGGAGCATCTCCGATGCTGGTGGTGCAGTAAGGCTCGATGGTGATGTAACAATAACAGGAGAACTTTCAATCGATGGTGAGCTTGAAGTAAACGGTGCTGGTATATCACGCTTTGATCAAGGGAGGGTGTACATTGGTAGCACAAATCCCTCTGCGCTTGCAGCCCAAAGCGGCGACTTATATGTAGAAGAAGATGTCGAAATCGGATGGAATGCCTCCATAGGAAAAAACTTAACAGTGGGTGGAAATTTATTTGGAGATGACGGTGGGATAGTGGTACAAGGTGACCTTACCGTTACGGGTACACTTTTTACGGATAGGATAGATGTTGAAACTGGTAACGGCCTTTCCATAGTGTCTGATACGACAATAGAGTCGGATTTGACCGTCAGTGGTGGTGAAATATATTCACCAGGAAATATGCTTATAAATCCTCAACAGGGTGGTTCGGCAGTATTATTTTTAGGACAAGAAGGGGAAGGGGATGAAGTGCGCGTTGAGGGGAGTTTAACCATTAGTAATAATTTGACCGTTGAAGCAGGCGGATATATTTGGGGACAGTTTACTATTACCGGCACCACCTCAGATAGTTTTACTATAGATGATGATAACACAGCAGATACTCCTGCTTTGATATTTGAAGATGGCATTAGTGATGAAAGTTTGCAGTGGAATGATATTATCGAGAGCTTTGAACTCTCAGATGATCTTTCTCTTGCCGGCGACCTGACGATAGAAAAACGGTTGCACGTTATGGGCGCCGGTGGACGGTCTTATTTTAGCGGGACAGGACATACCGTTGAAATATCAGATGGTAATCTTGAAATATATGACGCCGGGGGAGGCTTTACACCAACGAGCGGTTTTGATGATGCGGGTGATTTAGTTGTTGGCGAAGATCTTGAAATAGGCGGCGATCTTTCAATAGGAGGTGACATCACTCTTGCAGGAGTAATCTTTTCTGATGACTATACACAAATTATGGGAAGTCTTACGGTGGGGGATGACCTTGATGTGCGAGGTCGAATCTATGATGGAGCAGGCACTGCGGTTGATATACTTGATAATTTATCAGTATCAGGAGATCTTACTATTTGGGGATCGGATATTTTTATAGGGGTAAACGGTGGGGTGGATGATCAAATTCGATTTGAAGATGGGAGCGAATCACTCCTGTGGGATGAATCAGAAAGTCGGTTTAGTTTTACCGATACAATACATTCGACAGATACCTTTATTGTTGGAGGGACTAATATAACAACACCGGGATATAACGTTATAGCATCATCAGCGACCATAAGTCCTTCCACACTTATGAATGTATCGAATGATTTATATGTTGAAGGAGATGTTGAGATAGGCGGCGATCTTTCTCTGGGAAAAGATGTGACGATCATAGGAGTAGTCTTCTCAGATGATTACACGCAGATCGTTGGACCGCTAACAACCGGCGATGATCTTGATGTTCGTGGCCAGATCTATGACGGTGCAGGAACGGCAGTTGATATATTAGATGATTTATCGGTGTCAGGGGATCTTTCGGTTTGGGGGTCAGATATTTATGTAGGAGGAGCGGGGGGTGGCGATGATAGTCTTTGGTTTAGCGGAGGACAGCGGCGATTGTACTGGGATGAGACACAGAATGAATTTCGATTTGCGGATAATGTAAATATTAGCGGAAGTCTTACCGCCTCAGCCGGAGCAATTATAGGAGACTCGTTAAGTGATATATTTACTCTTATCTCAAGCGGCCTAAATGTTCTTCAAGATGGACGGTTATATGATACCGATAGCGCACTCGAGGTACAAGATGATCTTTCAATATCAGGAGACCTTACGGTTTTAGGGAGTACCCGTTTAGGAGATAGCACCACCGATAGTTTTATTCTCCTATCGTCGGGATTAAATATAGCAGAAGATGGAACGATAACAGATGCGGACAGTGCAGTAAGAGTAGACGATGACCTTTCAATAACCGGCGAACTTTCCGTTGGAGATAGTATTATCGTCAATAGTTTCGGCATTTCTCGGTTTAGTAATGGACGAGTATACATCGGTAATTTAGATCCATCACCGTTGGTGACCGGAAGTGGTGATTTATATGTAGAAGCGGATGTTGAAATTCGAAACGATCTTTCTGTTGGTGGTGATGTAACAATTGCGGGAGACCTTACCATATTAGGAATGGTTACTGTGCCGGACTTAGCAGGAACAGCATCCGATTCATTTACTATCGATCTTGATGATACAACCGATACACCAACATTAGCCTTTGCAGATGCTGACGGTGCTGAGACCTTCCGGTGGAATGACCTTACGCTTAATAATAGTAACAGCTTTGAACTTTCAGATGACCTTTCGGTTAGCGGGAGTTTAACTACGGAGCAAGAGCTGATTGTCAATGGAAGCGGTGTTTCACGATTTAGTGGTGGTAGGGTTTATATCGGAAATGGTACTCCATCAACTCTCGTCCAGCAGAGTGGTGATTTGTATGTGACAGGAGATGTTGAAATTGGGGGCGATCTTTCTCTTGGAAAAGACACCACCATTGCCGGCGTAATCTTTTCAGATGATTATACGCAAATTGTAGGCCCGCTTACTGCAAGCAATGATATAGATATCCGCGGCCAGATTTATGACGGAGCCGGTGCTGCCGTTGATGTCGGAGATGACTTGTCAATATCAGGAGATCTTACGGTTTGGGGATCAGATATCTATGTAGGCGGAACGGGAGGGGATGATGATAGTCTTTGGTTTAGCGGTGGGCAGCGACAATTATACTGGGATGAAGGCCAGAGCAGGTTTCAATTTACCGATAATGTAAATATTAGCGGAAGCCTTACCGTATCTGAAGGAGCCGTTATCGGAGATGCAACAACCGATATATTTGCTCTCACCTCAAGTGGCCTCAATGTAATTCAAAACGGAACATTATACGATAACGATAGTGCTCTCGAAGTGCAAGACGACCTTTCAATATCAGGCGATCTTACTGTGCTAGGAAGTACCCGCTTAGGAGATAGCACCAGCGATAGTTTTATTCTCCTATCGTCGGGATTAAATATAGCAGAAGATGGAACGATAACAGATGCGGACAGTGCAGTAAGAGTAGACGATGACCTTTCAATAACCGGCGAACTTTCAGTAACAGATGAAATCACAGTTTATGGTACCGGAATATCCCGGTTTAGCCAAGGCCGTGTATATATAGGGGACACTGATCCTTCAAGCTTTGCGGC
>JAHJGZ010000087.1 GCA_018823795.1 Candidatus Omnitrophota bacterium | reverse complement strand
AGCAAGAGCATTAACAGCTCGTTCCCGTTGGTGTACAATCAACTGGTCACGCTCACCTGCTCGACGTTCGGCTTCAACGCTTTCAGGCAGCACCAGTTCATCAGTCTCATATACCGGCAGACGTGATTCAATGCCATGTTTAATTCTATCCAATTCTAACACTTCATCAACAATGCGCCGTGACTCATTTTTAGAAAAAGTACCAAGCACCGCATGGAGAGCATTACCGTTTTCAGGAATAACATCGGATTCTTGTGGAACTGCATAAACAATCTTTATTTCACCAGGAATCTGCGAATCTTTTACCTGCGCAATAATCACAATCGGATGAGAACCGCCACGTACTTCTTCGCCGATTCCCGAATTGATAACTTCAAAAAGAAGCGATGTTGAGAATTTCTTATCAGGAAATTCTACGACAGCAATCCGTGATTGTTTTTTAAACGATTGTATAATATGGCTCGCTTTTAACCCCTCCGCACGCACTGTCGCAATGTGTGTATGATAATGCGTGGCAGGAACCATCGATGCCGGCGTGTTCAGCCCACCGATGATGGCAAGGTCTTCCGGCTGTAACGTCTGTCGGAGGTCTTCTCCATGATGATAGGTCGGTACGACAACAACCCCCCCGAGCTTACCATCCCAGTTGCTGCCGGGTATTAAAATCATATTGTCAAGCGATAAGGAATTATCGCCCGCTAATGGTTCAAAAAGGGTGCGGATACCAAAAATACCGGCATCTTCGTCTTTTGGAAAAGAAATATCCATCGAGTAACCGTATACTATTTTAACTTCTCCATTGATCTTAGACGGCATAACACACACGACGATGGTATTTTTAGGGTCATGTTCTTTATAGACAATCTGGTACAGATCGGTCGTTTCGAATTTTTTCTTATCGAGTTCTACGATATTCACATTCTTACGTGAAGCAAGTAATAACTCTTTCAAAGCCACCACATCGGTGACTCCCTTGACTGTCGCAAGATGCACATAGAGACCTTTAGTCGACGTAACAACGCTATCTACATTGACCGCATTAATCTGCAATGCATCCTGTGCCGCTGCCGACAACTTTTTATTACCGCTGTCAATTTGCACCTCATCCGTTTTTCCTGCTTTCGCTGCACCCGGATCACCTTCACGCCTGAGGGCATTATTGTCATATGATATCTGTGCATCGGTAATTCCCGCTGCTTCAAGGGCTTGTTTAATGCCGCTAAAATTACGGTTCATGCCGGTCGTATTGCACGAAACCACTTGTACCCGTTCAAGCCCTTTTAACCCAATCCAATTGGCCGTCTCGAGCGAAAAAGATGCCTGTGCAACATCTGGATGTTCTCCGCCTTGATAGAATGCCGCAGTTACAACATCGCTATACGGCTTATAGATCTTTTCCGTATTGATCCATCCCGTCCGGGTTTCTTTTTCTTTCTTCCCTCCGGTTGATGCGTCAACGACAATCGCTTTTTTGCCTTCTGCCCGCAGCGTATTTAACAATTCGACAAGCGTGCCCTGGTACGGTAGGCCCACTTCTTGTGCAGGCACTAACTTTTTATCAAGTCCGTATGCTACATAGAGCGGATATCCTTTATATATCGCGTCATAGGTAAGCTGTTTTGATTTTCCGGCATCATCGATACTGGCCGTATTAACCACTCCGATAATCTCAAACCCCAGTTTCCGACACATATCGGCTATTTTTTTACCGATCGTGCCATAGCCGTTGATAATGATACGCTCGCGCGGCTGAATGATTACGGAATTTCCTCGTGTACGGGGATTTTTGCTCCGCTTAAAAGTAAGTAACAACTCCTGTCCATCAATCGTATATCCCATTTGGAAAAATTTATCTTCACCTTGGAAAATTTTTTCTACCTGTAGTGCTCCAACATTGGAAGAAGCGGGGTCTTCAAGGAACGCTTTGAGTCGGTAGGCATTAGGAATTTCGACTTCATATCCTTTTCCTGTTTCGACAATTGTATCGCCGATACTGCTTAATACATGTTCAAAAAACGCTTCTTCGTTTTCCGGTGTCACGTCAATATTCGGATTATACTGCAAAATCTGTCCCTTTTCAGCCACCGTTACCTGGTCACGGAAAAGGTCTTTAATCGACTCTTTTTTAATGGCGGGTTCAACCGAAACAGCCTCAGGTATCGTTACGACCGCATCGATCGGAAGACGGAACTCTATTCCCTTCTTTATACGGTCAAGCTCGAGAACTTCATCAACAATTCGGCTCGATTCTTCTTTTGAAAACGTCCCGAGCATCGCATCAAGCGCATTCCCGTTTTCAGGGATTACGTCAGACTCCTGCGGCACAGCATAGACAATCTTAACCTCTCCGGGGATCTGCGAGTCTTTTACCTGCGCAATGATCACCATCGGATGAGACCCGCCCTGGATTTCTTCACCGATTCCAGAGTTGATGACCTCAAACAACAGTGAAGCGGAAAATTTCCCCTCAGGAAAATCGACAACCGCAATACGTGACTGTTTCTTAAATGAATCGATAATATGCCGAGAGGTTAACCCTTCGGCACTGACAGTCGCAACATGCATATGATAATGAGTATCCGGAACCATTGATGCCGGCGTATTGAGTCCACCGATGATATCCTTATCCGATGTTTGTAATGTCTGAATAAGGTCTTCACCATGATGGTAGGTCGGGGCAATAACTACGCCACCAAGTTTCCCGTCCCAGTTACTCCCCGGATTAAGGATCATATCATCAATCTCGATCGTAAAGTCATTGGCGAACGGAGCAAACAGTGCTTCGATTCCATACACCCCTGCATCGACCGAATTTAGTATCTCAATATCCATCGCATACCCGAATACGACTTTTACTTCGCCTTTAATATCTGAAGGCATCACCCTCACGACTATCGTTTTCTTGTGTGAATCTTCGGTTTTATATATTTCTTTATAAAGATTCGCTGTCTCAAATTTTGTTTGTGAAGCCATGACAAGATTAATATCTCTACGAGGTGACAAAAGACGCTGCATGAACTCAGTGATGTTTGCCACACCTTTGACAGTCGCTAAATGGACATAGAGTCCCTTCGTTGATGTAACAACATTATCGATGTTGACTGCACCAATATTGAGCACTTCGTTTACCTGGCGAGATAGTTCCTCATCGCTACTGTCGATCTGTACTTCATCTGTCTTCCCCGCTTTTACCGCACCTGGATCGCCTTCACGTCTCAAAGCATTGTTGTCATAGAACACCTGTGCATCCTGTATCCCCGCATTTTCCAGTGCCTCTTTAATACCGCTAAAATTACGATTCATACCAGTCGTGTTACATGAAACAACCTGAACACGCTGAAGCCCCTTTAACGCATCCCAATTAGCGGTCTGAAGAGAAAAAGATGCTTGTGCAACATCTGGATGCTCGCCGCCTTGATATAAGACCGCTTGAATGACATCACTATAAGGACTGTATATTTTTTCTGTATTCAGCCATCCAGTACGCGTTTCTTTTGCATCCTTGCCACCAGTTGACGCATCAACCACAACGGCATGCTTCCCCGCTGCACGGAGTTCGTTTAAAAGTTCTACCAACGTACCTTTATACGGAAGACCCGCTTCCTGTGCAGGACGTAGGTTCTTCTCAAGACCGGATGTAATGTATAATGGATACCCCTTATAAATAGCGTCATGAGTCAATTGTTTTGACTTACCTTGTTTATAGACACGGCCGGTATTGACCGCACCGATAATCTCATATCCAAGTTTTCGGTACATATCAGCCAATTTTTTTCCGATCGTACCATATCCATTGATAATAATTCCCATACGAGGCCGAACAATGACAGAATATCCCCGTGTCACAGGATTCTTGCTGCGTTTAAAGGTAAGTAAGATTTCCTGTCCATTCACCACATAGGCCATTTGAAAGAACTTATCTTCTCCTTGAAAAAGTTTTTCTACCTTCAACTTGCCAACGGTTTGATTATCTTGATCTTCAAGAAACGCCTTCAATAAATCCCCCTCAGGAATTTCGACTTCAAACCCTTTATCGGTCTCGGACACCTTCTGGCCAATTGTTCTGAGAACATATTCATAAAAAGCAGCTTGGTTTTTTGACGTAATTTCAACGGCCGGTTCATACAATAATTTTTGCCCCTCTTCAGTGATAGTGACATCCTGAGGAGTAAACTGTATTTGTACCGATGGCTCTTTTTCTGCAAACCAGCCAGGAGCCTCCCCTTTTGGTCCTTCCTGTGGAAGAATTTCATCAAGTTTCTTAATAAGATTTTCCATTTTGGTAATGTCATCGGTGGTTTTAACTATAGTATTGACCGGTTCTCGTGGTAATACAACGCGCTTATCATTATCCTCATCATAGACAAGAAGATAATCCTTAACATTAAAGTTTTCAATCGCCAAAAATGCTTTGAAATAGGCGTCAGGATATTTACGTGGATCAATGTTTTCTATTTCCGGTAAAAATATCGCACCACGTTCGTCAAAAAGCTGAGTAAGTTCTGCAAAGGTCATTTCTTGGCTTTGAAGTTTTGCCATAATCTCTTCATATACTGCATCATATTCAGGCATAACATTGGCGAGAAGGTCCTGAAATTCAGGATGGTTAATACCGGTTGATAAAATCTTAATGGATGATAACTTTTGTACGGTTCCGCCACGGGTTCCTTCTTTCACACCGAAATATTTATCGTAACTGCGCATAATCTTTTCATAGAGATTTTCTTTCGGAATTTCAGTAAGACGCGGGGCAACGACAAGGTACGAAATATCTTTCTTCTGTAATCGTTCCTTCAGACCGGCGGTATGGTATCCACCAGTAACTAAAACAGCGGTGGCACATCTGTCTTTTTTCATTCCCTTGAGCGCTTGTCTAATGAAGGTATCTTCCCGTTTTTCTGCAAGCGAATAAAACTTTTTAAAAATCGGCAGCGTCTTTTCAATTGAAAAACTATCGGTCATGCTCTCTGCGCCATGTTTTTGTATAAACACATTAAATTGTTTATGAGTAAATTCCTTTTCATGCTTCTCGAAATAACGCAGTTCTTCAGGGACGGCTTTTAGAGTCACAATGTTTTTAAGCGTCGCAAAGTGTCTCGTGAGTTTCAGAAGTTCCCTCTCGTCTGCACTCGCACACAACTTCGTACTGAGACGCTCTTCTATCTTTTCTCGTTCGTCCATCAATTTTTGTGCATCAATATCATTAACGAGTGATAGGTAATAATAATACAGATTAACATTGCCGTAATTTCTGAAATTTATTTCATAGTGAAGAGCAAGCTCTTTAAGAAGAGAATAGTAATCAAAGGATGACAGCCGCCCGCCATGAAAATCAAGTTCAGCAAGCGCCAGTCGTTCGGAATCTTCGTCTGAAATGACTGAAAGAAGGGTATTGTCAATAAATGCGCGCGTTTCAGCATGAATTTCTTCCGGCCGTATCTTCTTCTGGTAAATATCAAGATTACAAAGCTGGTCGAAATAGGTATAGCGTGCGGTGTCAATACCGTGGCGTTTTGTTGCCTCAATCAGATATCGGGTATACTGAAGAGGATCACTTTCGCGCGTGAGAAAATCTTCTTGTTTTTCAACAAAAGTGTAAAGCGCTTCTGAAAAAACCACTGCGCGTAATGAACGAAGGGTTTTATCAAGCGATGCGAAATATTTTTGAGCATCGTCTTGCATGCGCGCTGCATCGACGTACGTCCTGACATTTTCGATATAGAGGTCTTCCTGGTCAACGCCAATTAAATCGACATCCGCATCTGCAATAATTGCATATTCTTCCGGGGCAGAAATTTTTCCCCTTTTGACGTATTTATCAATAATACGTTTTCGCTCATCTTTAAAAGGAAATGCGCGAAAAAGTGACGTATCAACTTCGCCGCTACAGCCTTCAATAAAAATCTTGTTTATTCCTGATTTTTTCTGTAAGGCATCTAAAATAGCGGTAATATTTTTTTGCGCCTCATAATTTGCATGAGCATCTTGTATATGAATAATTAAAGGAGCTTTATGATTTTTTGAATGAAATACTTCCTGCACATTACCGACAGCCTGCGGTATTTCTATCGAACCCGGTAATACGCCAAGCGGCGCCGCAGAAGCACGGACGATGCTTGGATTACTAAATGAACTCATAAGGAAAACGATGAGTGTCACAGTAGCAATACACTTCGATTTGACTGTTGATGAATACCCGATAAGTGAATCTTTTTTCATGTGAAGCCTCCTGTATTTATATTGAGTTATAGTAACAAATCATATTTACTCTATGCTGTGTGTCGAAAATGATACGATTGTTTTTGTAATGACCGATTTCGATATACAAGCGTCTCGGTCAATTCTTTATTTTTACTTCGTGATTCGCTGGACACGCGCATGTGTCTATATTTAGCTGCTCCATGACCGGATACAATGGTCTGAGCAAGACATTGTGTAAATGCTTGGTGATGTTTTCTTCTTCGTATGAGTTTAATAGATAGCGAGGTAGGAATGTGTGAATGTTTTGATAGGTAATATTGGTAGCTATACATTTCAGAATCGTTATGTGCTTTTGTCGATATCATACGATTATTTCCTTTGTATCTACATGAAGACATCCTTTATAGAACGACGTGATGTAAAGGATTGTCTAAACTTACCCAGCACATGAGTTGCCTCACTTCGTTTCGTAACTCATGCCGTCAATAAAAAAAGCCAGCTCCAAGTTTTTTAAACTTGTAGCTGGCTGTCGTAAGCTTCCGCGATCCTGCGGACGTGATCCGTTAGTCCTTTAGACCTCTTAGACCCTATAGCTTTGTGTCGCTGGATTTCTCCAGTTTTACCATAAAGAATATATTGAACTCTGTATATTCTTTCAGACTTTTATATAGTTTTTAACTAACTTTTTTTAAGTGTTGTAAGAAGTATTACATGTAATCTCTTTCGTGTCAAGGGCAAAACACGACTTTCTTTGATATATTTGCTATGTCAATTCGTTTTGATTCTTAGCGGGAAAATATGGGGATAAATTGATTATTGTGCATTTTTTTAATGCGTTATATTTATATTACGCGAGGTGTGTTCCTATCATTGAGCAATATACAACAGCATAAAAATCTCGTTGAAATTTACCGTTTTCGTGGCACGGGTAATCACTTGATCTTTCCACGTATTGACTGGAGTAATTTCTGAACTTTTTGATCGTCCTTTTTTAAGCGTACAGCATACTCCGCATAAGGCAAGGCCTCTTTATATTTTTTGAGTAAATAAAGGACAAAGGCAATGTTATATTGCCCGGAGGGATAATCAGGTTTGAGAGCTACTACTTCTCTAAAATATTTCAAACTTTCCTCCAAATGATTGGGTACCTCTTTCTGCTTATAATATATAGAAGCTAAATTATTATATGCCTGATAGAAGACACTATCTATTCGGATCGCTTCTCTGTAATGCTTGATCGCTCCATCAGCTTCTCCTATCTTGTACAACGTATTTGCCAGATTATAATGCCCCTTTTGATGATACGGATTTAAGCCCAAAGAAATAAGATGTTCATTCTTTGCCTCAAGCATTTCTCCGAGTGCTGCATGCGTATTAGCTAATACAAAATGTGTCTCCCAGGCATGATAAAAATAGCGTAGCGATTTTTGTAACTGAATCTTTGCATCGTATTTCAACCCCATTCTATCCAGTGCTTGACCATATTGATAACAATAGTAGGCACCCGCCGGCCGTACCAGCCACACTGGAAGCACAAAACAACATACCGCTACAATTATGAGCCCGTGGCGTAATGCGTGTTTTGTCTCACGGGTAATACGGGTAAGTATGTTGGAAGAAATATTTTTTTTGAGAAATACGCAATAACTTGCCATCATCAATGCGGTTAAAAACCATAACCCCATAGAAGGGGTCGGTGTTTGCAAACTAAAATTAAAAAATGCTGCGATATAGGCACTAACAATACTCACCATAAATCCGATAGCGACACATTGGCCATAAAAATCCTTGGCCCCTTTTATCATCGCCACACACATGCGAACTGAAGCAATAATTATCCAATAGAAAAACACAATACCAAACAGGCCTATTTCTGCCAAGAACTGAATGTGTTCGTTATGCGTACGACGAACAAAAATATCAGGTCCGGTAGATAACTGTTCGGCTTTGGTTCTGTACGGCTGATACTGAATTTTAAAATTGCCGATCCCAACCCCCAAAATAGAACGGCTCCGTATCATCCGTAATGTATTGCGCCATATAAGGAGCCGCTGTGTCATCGTATCTCCGCGCACAATGTCTCCTTTTGCGAGTTTTATTTCGGTCAAGGTGAAAATTTCAGTGCCGATCTGTTGTGTCATTTTTTTCAGTTGCAATAGATGGGTACTCTTTTTAGAAAGCGGCGTAAAAGATACCAGAATAAGCACCATAAAAATCCCCGTACAGACGCCTACGCTCCTCAGAACAAATAATGCATGGGCTTTTTCCTTCTTCCATACATGATACTTAATGCCGTTCGTAAAATAATTGTACACGAGGTAGAACACAATACTCATGCCTGCAAGACTGCCACCAATCCATACCGCTCTACTTTTATTGAGTATTAAATAGACCAGCATAATAATGGTTGCCATAATATAATAAAGAAAACGGCCGGCATGATGGTCTGCAAATACTAATACTAATGCCATGGGAAAGACAATGAGAATGAATTCACTGGAAAAATTCGGATTGCCTAACGTAGAATTACCCGTAAAGTTCTGGTGCAAGAAGGTAAAATCGATTGTGAGGTGTTGCAGGATGCCGTATAATGATACAACACTGCCAATAAAGATAAAGTAATTGATATATCGGCGGATGAGCTTTTTATCATTAATATAATTATACATGACAAAAAGTATTACAAATAAAGAAAGCCAGCGGCGCGTATAGATAACGCCCTCGTACATATTAAATACTTGCAGCAAGGAAAGAAGGATGGAAATAAAGAAAAATATGATCGGCCACAGCAGTGGAGAATATTTAATACGACAATCGTCGTCGGCATAGAGCTTTAAAATAAAAAATCCTGCAAGGAGTGCCGCTATCGATTGTATCGTTACTTCTTTAAAAACATCATAAATACTAAAATAGTAATGTTCCCCTTTGCCGAATACAAAAAAAAGCGGAACAAAAATTACCAGAAGTTTAATAAGGGTATCAATACTGAAATTACTGATAGCGGATAACCGTTGTTTCATGACGTGCTGGCTCTGCTCCCCGGTTTCATCACCGGTTTCCCCTCTTTACAGAGCGGACAGTTGGAAGGATAAAAAGAACGAAGAGGAAGACGAATTAGTGAATGAAATGGATAACCAAAATCAACGGTGTCTTTGCTACGGTCTACAATTGAAGCAACACCGATAATCTTTTTATGGTTTTCTTCAAGTAATGCAATAACCTCTTTAACTGATTTACCCGTCGTAACAACATCTTCAACAACTAAAATTCTATCGTCATCCGATACGTGAAATCCTCGTCGCAACTGCATAATGCCATTCTTCCGCTCAGCAAAAATTCCGCGAACATTGAGGGAGCGTGCTACTTCATAGGCAAAGGTAACACCGCCAAGTGCGGGGCCAACAACGCAGGTAATCTTACTCGCATTTAAAAAAAGGGCCAATTGCTGTGCTAACTTTTGAGCAATGTCCGGATATTGTAACACTAACGCACATTGAACATATTCATCACTATGTAAGCCTGATGAAAGCTCGAAATGCCCGTGTAGAAAAGCATTCGTTTCCTTTAATACTGACAGGATTTCTTCACTATTCATACGTACTTTCTGAACGATACGTTACTTTTCAAGTTCTTTAATAATTTTTTCCGCCGACTCAAGCGGATTAGCCGACGCGGTTATGGGACGGCCAATAACAATATAATCAGCCCCGAGTTCAAATGCCTCTCGTGGCTCAACAACACGCGTTTGATCCTGATGGCTATACCAATGTGGCCGAATGCCCGGCGTAACGACTTTAAAATCGTCGCCTAATTTTTCCTTAATTAACTTTATTTCCTTTGCAGAAGCAACAACACCGTCTAATCCTGCTTCCTTCGCCATCTGAGCTAAATGAACCACATGATCGGCCAGTGTCCGCGAAACACCGAGTTGTTGTTGCAGCTCATCAGCACTTAAACTGGTCAGAACCGTCACTGCTAAAATAATCGGCTTCTCTAACCCCCTCTTTTCTGCTTCACCCCACACGGCATCACGCGCAGCCTTCATCATGAGTACACCACCGCTTGCATGTACATTAAACATAAACACGCCACGATGGCAAACAATTTGACTGGCATTTGCTACCGTATTAGGAATATCATGAAACTTTAAATCAAGAAAGCATTGTAATCCCCTCTCATGAATAATGGTAATCGCTTCCTGCCCGCATGCAGTAAACAGTTCACTCCCTACTTTAAATATCTTGATTGTATCTTTGAGGGCATCAATGAGTCGCCTGCAAATAACGATATCATTCATATCAAGCGCAACTATAATCCGATCACGAAATGGTGTGTTCATAATTTATAATTCATACTTAATAACTACACTGTTAGGGTTCCAATTATATCTCTAACGCTCTTTATTTTTTCTTCCTTAAGATATTTTGTAAGTTCTTCAATGACTTCCATACTCACTTGAGGATTAACAAAATTTGCCGTTCCCAAAGAAACAGCATCAGCACCGACAATTAAAAATTCTAACGCATCGTTAGCATTCATTATACCACCGCCTGCAATAACCGGGATATTGAATCTCTGTTTAATCTCATAGAGATAGCGTATGGCAATCGGTTTAATTGCAGGACCACTGAGACCGCCGGTAATATTCCCCAGTTGCGGACGTCGTGTTTTACTATCAACCGCCATACCTTTTATCGTATTAATAAGACTGATGCCGTCACATCCCGCTTTCATTACTTCATGAACAAGTTTCTCAACATCACGTGCTTCCGGTGATATTTTAACAAATACCGGCCGTGCAAATTCTTTTTTGACTTGTTCAACTATGCTTCTCGATTGATGAACATCCCGGACAAATGCGATACCGCCTTTTTTCACATTGGGGCATGAGATATTTACTTCTAGTGCATCGACCCTTCGCTCTCTATTTAAAAGATGGGCTAATCGTTCATATTCATGAACCGTGCTTCCTGCAATGCTTACGATTAGTTTCGTTGTATATTTTTTAAAGAAAGGGATATTTGTTTTCAAAAAATATTCTACCCCTTTATTTTCAAGTCCGATTGCATTAAGCATACCTGAAGCGGTTTCACAAATGCGGGGTGATTTATTCCCCGCTCGGGCATTGAGCGTAATCGACTTTGTAATAACAGCGCCGAGACGGTCGAGATCGACAAAATTGGCATATTCATCAGACGAACCAAACGTACCGGAAGCAACGATAATGGGATTCTGTAGTCTCAGTCCGCCAACCGTCACCCGTAAATCAGGCTTGCTTATTTTTTTCTTTTTCATGATTATTTGCCGGAGGCACCCCGTTAGAGATAGGAAACGCAACCTTTCAATGCAAGGCGTTTCCGTATTCTTTACTTATTATTTTAATAATTACGTATCCTTTTAAATTTGCAAATATTATTTATTTGTTACTGTCCCCTTATCTCTAACGGGGCCCACCCTAACTCTTCAAATGAAAACACCGGGCCATCTTTACAAACCATCTTGACCCCTTGTACTGTTTCAACGGCACAGCCAAGGCACGCACCAACGCCACACGCCATGCGTTCTTCTAAACTCGCTTCACCATCAACTTTGAATTTGTGTGCAAGTTTTGTTACCGCCCTCAGCATTGGCATAGGACCACACGTATAGATATAAGGTTTTTTATGCCCATTCGTTTTCAGATAGTGTTCCAATACGTTTGTAACAAGCCCCTTCGTGCCGAAGCTGCCATCTTCTGTTACATACGTAATACTTTTTTTTGTTAATGATAAGAACCGCTCAGGAATAAATTCACTTTTTGTTTTTGCGCCATATAAAAGTTTTATCTTCCCCTGCCGGCACATCGTGGTGAGTGCGATGAGCGAAGCAATACCAATCCCCCCCGCAACTAAAACAACATCATTACGGGGATGAAACGTAAAGCCTTTGCCCAACGGCCCTAAAACATTCAGAGTCTCCCCCTCTTTCCTGGTGGCAAGGAGTGATGTCCCTTTACCAACAATTTTATACACAAGGTGAATACTATTTTTATCGACCCATCCTACGCTCAAAGGACGACGCAGCAATGGTTCACACCCATCAGTAATTTTTAACATAATAAACTGCCCGCAGGAAACACGGCGTGATATTTTTTTTGAAGTAAAGGCGAGGTGAAAAAAATGTGTGTTTAGTTTTTCATTTTTAGTAATACGTACGTTTTCTTGAAACATTGTAGCTACTTCCTTGTTTAGTGTTTTAATCAAATCGATATATCTCTCCCTGACAAACCGTCGCAACAACTTTCCCTTTAAGTTTCGCCCCTAAAAAACATGAATTTTTTGACAAAGAATGAAGTGTGTTTTTTTCAACCATCCATTCTTTATTAACGTCAACTAAACATATATTTCCTTCTATCCCTGTTTTCACTTCGGCAAAATCAGTAAGACCAAGAATAGCTTGTGGATTCACCGACATCTTTTGCACAATATCCTTCAGTGACAGACGTTTTGTGTGATAAAGTTGTGTAAGAATAACGGCAAGTGCGGTCTCAAGCCCAATGGTTCCAAAGGGGGCTTGATCAAATTCAACATCTTTTTCCATCTCTTGATGCGGCGCGTGGTCAGTGGCAATCGCGTCAATGACCCCCTCTTGCAATCCTTTACACAGCGCTTCTCTATCTTCCCGAGATCTGAACGGTGGATTAACTTTAAAGTTTGTATCATATGAGATAATATCTTCGTCAATCAGGGCGAGGTGATGCGGCGTCACCTCAGCAGTTACTGCTACACCTTCGTGTTTCGCTTCACGTATTAACGCGATGGCACGTTTTGTCGACACATGTTGAAAGTGAATTCGAGCACCCGTAAGCTTGGCCAGTTCAATATCACGCGCGACAATAATATCTTCCGCGGCATGGGGAATCCCTCGTAACCCCAACTGTGTAGAAATCAGACCTTCATGAATAAGTCCATTTTTGCTTAAATTTGTATCTTCGGCATGAATCATAACCAGCAATCCCAACATATGAGCATATTCAAGAGCTCTTCTAAAAACTAATGTATGAGCAACAGAGTTTCCATCATCGCTCACGGTACGGCACCCCGCTGCTTTTAAATCGGCCATTTCTGATAATTCCTCTCCTTCACGATTTTTTGTTATCGCTCCACAGGGAAAAACAGAAAAGTGTGCGTCCTTCGCCTTCGCTACAATAGTTTCTACAATGCTCGCGTTGTCACACGCTGGTTCGGTATTTGGCATACTCACACACCCGACAAATCCACCGCGACGGGCAGCACATGATCCACTTTCTATTGTTTCTTTATATTCATACCCTGGTTCACGAAAATGGGTATGGAGATCCACAAGACCGGGGAAAAGGTACAATCCTTTTGCCTCAATCTCTTCATCGGCAGAAACAGTAATTTTTTTGGCAATTTTCGTGATGATCTTCCCCTCGATCAAGACATCACGTACATCATCAATATCATTTTTCGGATCAATAATATGTGCTTGTTTAATGAGCAACGTCATTTTGCTGCACCCTCTTCCTGTTTTACGCCGCTGAGCAAATACAGTACCGCCATGCGTACCGCTATACCGTTTGTCACTTGATTTAAAATGACCGAATATGCACTATCGGCAATATCGTCCGCCAGTTCAACGCCTCGATTAATGGGTCCCGGATGCATGATGATAACATTTTTCTTCGCGTTCTTTAATACCTGTGAATTGACCTGAAACGTGCGACTGTATTCCCGAATCGTTGGAAAAAATATTTCATCCTGGCGTTCACGTTGTATTCTGAGTAACATGATCGCATCAGCCCCTTCCACCGCTTCAATCACGTTGTTGGTCACTCGGACACCTAACTGTTCAATACCAGCCGGAATAAGTGTCCGTGGCCCGCACACCGTGACCTGCGCACCTAATTTAGTTAATCCCCAAATATTAGAACGAACGACACGACTGTGAAGGATATCACCGATCAACGAAACATTGAGTCCTTTGATTGTCCCTTTTTTCTCACGCATGGTAAACATATCCAAGAGCGCTTGCGTAGGATGTTCATTAATGCCATCACCGGCATTAATAATCGATGCGTTAACGTAGTGTGAAAGTTGATGGGGAATGCCGGAGGAAGAATGTCTGATCACAATCATATCAACTTTCAACGCTTCTATATTTCGTGCCATATCTTTCACACTTTCCCCTTTCACCAAACTTGATGATGCACCGGCAATGTTAAGCGTATCGGCACTGAGGCGTTTTTCAGCTATCTCGAAGGAAGCTCGTGTTCGCGTACTTGGCTCAAAGAAAAAATTGCAGATTGTTTTACCCCGTAATGTCGGCACCTTCTTAATGGCACGTTCAGAAATCTCAACAAATGACTTTGCTGTATCAAGAATGATAGTAATTTCTTGTGCCGTTAAATCTTTAAGGCCTAAAAGATGTTTCTGCGTCCATTTAATCTTCTTCATGGTTCTCTATATCTTTCTTCATTGCAATCGTTACTTCGTCTTTACCCGGATCATCCGCAAATCGCACGAATACCTCTTCTTTTAACGAGGTCGGAACATTTTTACCGACATAATCAGCTTTAACCGGCAATTCTCGATGCCCCCGATCAATTAAAACCGCAAGTTGTATCGACTGCGGCCGGCCAAAATCAATTAACTGATCAATGGCGCAACGTATGGTCCTGCCCGTAAATAAAACATCATCAACGAGAATGATCTTTTTTTCACTGATATCAAAATCGATCTCGGTACTATGTACTTCGGGCTGAGGACCAATTTCACTGAGATCGTCACGATAGAGGGTAATATCTAAAACGCCTAAAAGCACTTCAACCCCTTCTATCTCCTTAATTTTTTCATATAATCGATCCGCTAATACAGCCCCCTCAGTTCGTATACCGATAATTGCTAAATCATTCGTGCCTTTATTTTTTTCTAAAATTTCATGTGCAATCCGGGTAATTGCCCGGCCTATTTCAACTGCATCCATTACGTGTTTGGTGTTCATGTGGTATTCTCCAAATATCTCAGTTATCCTTTAAATAGCATGTGCATCCCTGCACAGGTTGAAGCCTGCCTGCCGGCAGGCA
Organism: Candidatus Omnitrophota bacterium; assembly: GCA_018823795.1. Taxonomy (GTDB): domain Bacteria; phylum Omnitrophota; class Omnitrophia; order JAHJGZ01; family JAHJGZ01; genus JAHJGZ01. The sequence continues at coordinate 2,317 of JAHJGZ010000087.1, read as the reverse complement.
GGGATTGTTTCCTCCACAGTTACCCTTCAAAAAGCATGTGCATCCCTGCACATTTGAAGGATTGTTTCATCCTGAAACAAAAAAATAGCCCATCCTTTTTTGGATAGGCTGTTCTTTTTATCGACCGTCTTTCTCATTTTTCCCTTCCTAGTCTCTCTGTACTAGATTTAAAGGTTTCTACTTGTCGAGAATAATAGCGTAAAACTAATCCTTTGTCAAGGCGTAATACCGGTATCATCAAATAAGCATATCCTAACTTGCGATATAACAACTGGTTATACGCTTCTCCTTATTTCCTCAAGCGCGAGCTGTGCTTCTGCAGTACAACACCTCCACCTGGTTACTGTATAGTTACGTTATCATTTTTTACAATGATGTTTTCTCTACGCTTAATATCTCGTATCTCATCTTTTGTATAGCGTACATAAAATAACCATAATGCACGATAGGACGTATCAAAAATGGAAATCAGCAAAAGTATGCTGAAATAACCCGAATAAATAAATAGAGCAAAACACAACCCAGCAATATAGCGAAACAAAGTTATTGGTTGACCAATAACTTTACCGCAGCAAGTCGCCATCGTTTTTATCCTTCCAAAAAATACCGTTTTGCAATTTCGATCTTTTCGTGCATAAACCGTGCTATCATTTGTTCATCATGTTTTGGTGGTTTATTAAACAAAAGATACGGCAAATAATAGAGTTCTCCCCGTACACAGCGCGGCTGGATTCCCATATGCCGATCTAAAATGCGCTTTCCCATAAAGAATCCCATTTCATGTAAGGTCCTGATCGAATCTTCCCGTTCAAGGTCATAAACCGGTACCCTATACTCAATGCCATAATCTTCATAAAGATACTTAAAAAGCGAAACACTGAGCTCCATCTGCTCCACCATTTCGCCACTCGCACCCGAAGCGCCGTCAGCGCTATACATGATACCATGCTCTCGCGCATACTTTATGGTACACGCATGCATGAGGACTTTACAACCAAGACACACAATAAAACCACTCTTATATTTTGTATAATCAGTTATCAAATTATCGATCACAAACTCTTTCCATTCTTTTTTGACTTTGATTCGTGCAAAATGAAATTTATCTCCGACAATTTTCTGGAGTTCCCTAAAACGGTTTTCACTCTTTTTAAAATTAAAGTGTCCATAACCGGTTTCATACGTTAACAAATGAACGTTGTCAAACTCTTTTGCAAGTTCAACGGCACACCGTGTAGAATCAACGCCGCCTGAAAACATTAAACTAACGTTTTTTTTTGTGCTCTTATTCACTCTTCTTCTCCTGATACTGCGTAATGGCACGCGTTAATGCCTCAATTGCTGCCTGTATAATAAACATCTTGCTTGCCGGCATACCCCCCAGCGCATCACTCACTTCACGCGCTGTTATATCGAAGGCATCTGTAAGTTTTTTCCCCTTTACGAGAACGGTTATCATACTACTTGCCGCAATAGATGCAGCACATCCGTATGTCTGAAAAGTTACATTCGTAATACATGCATTGTTAATGGTAAGATAAAAATGAAATGTTGTACTATGTGGCTCATCGCAATACATACCAACGGCATCAGCGTTTTCAACAACACCGATGTTTCGGGGATTCATAAAGTGGTCTAATATTTCTCTACTATAAAAATCCATCGTTCAGAAATACAATAGTTACAGTAGGTTTTTATTGTACTTAATTTTTAGTTAATCAATCGATCCGCCGCCTAAAACCGTATCACCATCATAAAATACCACTGCTTGACCAGGGGTGATCGCTTCTTGTGCCTCCTCAAACTCAACTGCCGCACTCCCGTTGTCCCTCAATCGAACAGTACACGAAGCCTCAGTATGACTATAGCGTATTTTCGCACATACCGTCTGAGGAAATGCATCAACTAATCGATTAATATCACGAGCAATGAGCGTACGTGTCCGCAAATCTTTTTTATCCCCTATAACAATGCGGTTATGTTCTGCATCAACGGCAACAACATACTGAGGTTTTCCGAGAGCAACCCTCAGTCCTCCCCGCTGCCCGCGCGTATACTGAATAATACCATCATGTTGACCGACGACCGTACCATTTATAGTAACAATATCCCCACCCGGCACCTCGCCAACACGCGCACGAATAAAATCTTTGTATCCATTGCCTGAAATAAAACAAATATCCTGGCTTTGTGGTTTTGCCGCAACCGGTAACTCTGCCTTCTTGGCAATACGGCGCACCTCTTCTTTCGTGTACCCCGCAAGAGGAAATAAAATAAACGGTAGCTGCTCTTTTTTAATGCAATAAAGAAAATAGGT
>JAHJGZ010000086.1 GCA_018823795.1 Candidatus Omnitrophota bacterium | reverse complement strand
CGTTGAAAGAGAATACATCCATCCATCAGGTGAACCAAAATACAAAGCATTGTCATCAAACAAAGGATTTTCATAAATCCCACCGACCGTACGCACCCACTGCTCCGCGCCGTTTTTACTATTCACTGCACAAATATATCCATTCTGCACGTCCGACTTCTTTCCTTTGAGAAAAACGTAACACAAATCTTCATACACGCATAACGGCGTAGAAAGCCCTGCTGACAATTTTCCGTTAATAATAGTTTTCCACATAACTTTCGGTCCTGTAATAATAAGTCCGTCGCGCATCTCTTCTTCAGAAGCCATTTCAACTAATCCTGCTGTTTCGCTAAAAGCAATAGTATTCCCCATCAACAAATACATACAAAAAATGAATACAACAATATTTCCCTTTCTCATAATATGTATCATCTCCTTTCCCTTTCCCTTTCTCTCTTACCCATGAATTACCTGATATGAACGCATGAGAACTTCTTTATCATTAAATTGTTGTTTTTTTGTTTCACGTCTTCGTTTAAAGTATATACGTGGTATATATCGAATGGCCCGTAAAAACCCAATAACATGGCGCCATCTTCCATTAAAAAGAAATTTCAACAATTTCCACGGAAGTAAGACACAATGATTAATAAAATACGGGGGGTACGTAATATTTTTCCATATAAAAATAAATTTGTTTCTCCACATTAACGTCATAAATGAAAAATGGCTAAAAAGTTTTCGTGTCGTCGCTTCTCGCTTATGATAACAAAGAGCCTTTGGCTCATAGATAACTTTATAACCTTGCTTCCATGCACGATATGCTAAATCAAGGTCTTCCCATGCATAGGGAGTATAGATTTCATCAAACCCGCCTAAAGCAAAAAAAAGATGTCTTTTGCACAGGAAGCAAGCCCCACAAAAAAAGGTAACCCAATGCGGTTTATCTATTCTTTCTGCCTCGCTATCTAAACAAACTGAAAAAAGTCCTGAATAATATTTGCCATAGCGCAGGCCATCATCAACTGTTTTCCGGTCCCATCGAAGCATTTTGGGGGCAACAGCAAATATTTCTTCCGTCTGTAACCGTTGTAAAAGTGGTGTAATAAAATCATCAGCTAGAATAATGTCGTTATTAAGAAAAAGGAGGGTGTCATACTGTGCCTCCTGTGCTGCACGATTATTTGCATACGAAAAACCTTTATTTTTTTCTAATGCAATAATTTTAATGTGCGGCCATTGTTCTTTAACGAAGGTAATGGTATTATCACACGATCCATTATCAACGAGAATAATTTCATGTTTGAGATCCCACTGTTCGACGGTATGTACAACGTGAGCAAAGCATTCCTTAATAAGCTCGATACCATTCCAAGTAAGAACAATAACGCTTATCCCCGCAAAAGAATCGTTACGGTGCGCATGATACATATTTTGCATTACGTATCTTCCTCATGTCTGTTTGTTTTAAAATATCGCCGTCCGCATTAAACGCAATCCATTTTTCTATATGCAATTTTTGAAGAAATGCTTCTACATTCTCAAACCCCTGTCCTTTTACATTACTATACACGATACAGGCTATATCATACTTTTGTGTACGGATGGTATCGCAAAGTTCTTCACTAAGTTCTTTTTGCGAAAAGAATCCTTTATCATAAAGATAAATCGTATCAATGACCGCTTCTTTTTCCAGTTGCATGAGTTCACCATAGACCGCTGGCTGGCCGAGAACATCTATGACACAATGAGGAATCATGCGCTTTAATGCTCGCAGTGCTACTTCTACCTGAGGCATACGTGAGGTTCTCAGGACTAATATCTTCTGTAACGAAAACTGCTGAAGCACTTTAATGGATTCATCGATTTTTAGAGAAAATCTATTTTTCAGTGCCAAATCAAAATATTTCTGTGATGAAAGGTATGTTTTCATAATTTCCTCACTTGAATAATCCGGATATTCAACAACAACACGATTTCCTCCGTCATACTCTTGTGGTACATAGGTCTTAAGGAGATTTTTTTCCACTGCCCATTTATAAAATGGCGTACCTGGTTGCGGAGTACATATCGACGTTTGAAATTTCCATAACAAGCCATCACCTATTATTTCATCCATTAAATGCAATGTTGCCTGATCATCCTTTTGGGAAGAACCGGGAGCACCAAAAGTAAATGTTCCATACATTTTAAGCCCAATTTTTTTTGCGACGTGCAATGTTTTCCGTAACTTTTCTAAATTAAACTTAGCACCAAGGCCAATGCCCGCCGCTGCACCTTCGCCCGCTGTTTCAATACCCACGCGAAGAAGATAATAACCCGCCTCTTTCATCGCACGCATCATTTCTTCATCAAGCGTCGCATACGCACACATTGCTTCAATTTTTAAATTGTGTAAGTTATTTTGTACTATTGCCTTACATAAATCAACAACGAACTTTTTCTTAATATTGTGACATTCTTCATCAAAAAATATCCCCTCCATATGCGGATATTTATTTTTAAGATAATGCATTTCAGCGACAACATTGTCTGGATTGCGCGGCCGCCAATTTGACTTATGGTAATATAAATGACGGCAGACACAAAAATTACAATTCATAGGACAGCCACGCGACGCATATGCCTGCACCTCTAAATATTCTGAAGATGGCTCCCCTGGAATACCATAACGAATTCGTTCAACATCG
>JAHJGZ010000085.1 GCA_018823795.1 Candidatus Omnitrophota bacterium | reverse complement strand
CTATCTTAACCTTCTTCAGTTCTTCTATCCCCTCATCAATCTTCTTCTGTTTTTCTTTCGTTTCTTCAAATGTTTTCTTATCAACCAACCCGACCCCGAATCCAATTTTTCTTAAACGCAAATCCGCATTGTCTTCCCTTAATATAAGACGGTATTCCACGCGCGAAGTAAACATTCTATACGGCTCATTTGTGCCTTTGGTTATTAAATCATCGAGTAGAACACCGATATAACTTGTTGAGCGGTCCAGAACCAAAGGCGGTTTTCCTTTAACTTTCAGCGCCGCATTAATCCCAGCTATCAAGCCCTGCGCGCCCGCTTCTTCATATCCCGTTGTTCCGTTAATCTGTCCCGCCAGATATAAATTCTTCACCAGTTTCGTTTCCAATGTGGGAAGAAGCTGCATTGAATCAACAATGTCATATTCTATCCCGTACCCGAAGCGGTTAATCTTAACCTTTTCAAGTCCCGGCACGGAATGAATAAATTTCTCCTGCGCATCATCAGCCATATTCGTAAAAAATCCGTTAGGATAATATTCATCCGTATCCGTCCCCTCCGGCTCCAAAAATATCTGATGACGCGGATGTTGGGGGAACCTGATTATTTTTTCCTCAATTGACGGACAATATCTCGCGCTTTGCCCGTCAATCTTTCCGCCGAAAAGCGCCGATGATTTCAAATTACTGCCGATAATCTCGTGCGTCTTCTTGGTAGTATGAGTAAGATAACAGGGCATCTGCCTAAGGTTAAGTTTTCCCGTAGAGGTTGAAAACGGAACGGGCGGTTTATCACCGTCCTGAACTTCCATCTGAGAAAAATCAATTGTCTTTCCGTCCAGCCGTGCGCTTGTGCAGGTGCTGAACCGCAACATTTTAAAGCCAGCTTCTTTCAAGGAATCTGACAGATTCCCAGCCCCGTTAGAAGCAGGAATTGCCTTCGGCATTTCCGTACGGTCGCCTAAAGGCGACCTGCTTCTAACGGGGTAAAGCTCCTCAACCCTTCCGCCGGGTGAGCTTTTCATGCCCGTGTGCATAAGTCCGTTTAAAAATGTTCCGGGGGTGAGTATTACTGCCCCGACGACAAAAATTTTTGTGTCGGGGTAAATTTCAATCCCCTTTATAATATTATTCTTTATTATTAATTTCTTAACTTCCCCCTCAAGTATCTCTAGATTTCCTGCCCGCCGATTAGTAGTGGCGGGTTGTTCCTTTTTTAACACATTCTGCATATAAAGGGTATATTTGGCTCTGTCCACCTGCGCTCTGGAACTCCAAACAGCAGGACCTTTTGAAGTATTTAATATTTTAAAATGTATGCCTGTAGCATCCGTTGCCTTAGCCATCTCCCCGCCGAGCGCGTCAATTTCCTTAACGAGTTGTCCTTTGCCGACACCGCCGATTGCGGGATTGCACGACATAAACCCCAGCATATTTTTATGCAGAGTTATGAGGAGAGTTTTAGAACCCATCCGCGCAGATGCCAGCGCCGCTTCACATCCCGCGTGACCGCCGCCGATGACGAGTACGTCGTAATTCTTGTTTGGCATAGAGGATATTTTAGCATTATTCAATGAAGCTGTAACGAGGTTAAGTCTCGTAATTTGTAAATCGTAAAGCGTAATTCGTAATTTTTAAAATTACCATTTACCCTTAGAGATTGCCGAGCAATCTCAAGGACTTTAGTCCCGGGAATCTTTTAGATTCCACGGGGCCAATTACTAATTACCGATTACGGAAAAATAGTATTTTAGTATTTTTCAGTTGTTTGCCAATTCACAAGCGGGGGGATATAATGAAAACATGATACACGATCAGGAATATTTAATGGACTTGCTTAATGAGATGCGTTCTATGCCAAACGAGACCGAATGGGTTGAATTTAAACACAATAAAGCTATTCCTGACGAAATTGGTGAATATATATCAGCTCTTTCTAATTCTGCCGCACTTTCAGGAAAAGTATTTGGATATCTTATATGGGGCATTGATACTGATAACCATGATATTTTAGGTACAGATTTTCAACCAAATGAACGGAAAATAGGCAATGAGCAATTGGAGAATTGGCTGTTACACCAGCTTGCTCCTAAAATTAATTTCCATTTTTATGAATTGAAAACAGATAAAGGTGTGGTTATCATACTTGAAATTGGTCGGGCTTTTCGTAATCCTGTTCAATTTGAAGGAAGAGAATATATTCGTATTGGATCATATAAAAAACTTTTAAAAGAATTTCCCGAAAAAGAACGACAACTTTGGCGTATATTCGATACAACCCCTTTTGAAGATATGCCCGCTGTAGATAAAGTAAATGCAGATGAAGTGCTTCAATTACTGGATTATCCTGCTTATTTTGATCTTGTAAATCAACCCCTACCTGATAATAAAAAAGGTATTATTGAGCGTCTTGGTGAAGAAAGTATGATAAAGATTAATGATGCTGGGTCATATAGCATAACGAATTTAGGTGCAATCCTTTTTGCAAAGAAATTAGATGAGTTCAAGAATTTGAAGCGCAAGTCGGTTCGTGTAATTATATATAAGGGAACAACACGCCTTGAAACAATCAAAGAGCAAGTTAATAGCAAGGGATATGCTAACGGATTTAAGGAACTTATTGCATACGTAAATTCTTTAATTCCTAGTAATGAAGTAATAAGCAAGGCATTAAGAAAAAATGTTCCAATGTATCCAGAAGTTGCGGTTCGTGAGCTTGTTGCAAATGCAATTATACATCAGGATCTTTTTATAAAAGGAACAGGACCTATGATAGAAATATTTTCTGATCGTATGGAGATAACAAACCCAGGGAAACCACTTGTGGATACAGCGCGTTTTCTTGATAGTCCTCCACAATCCCGTAATGAGTCGTTAGCTTCTTTTATGAGAAGAGTTGGTGTTTGTGAAGAACGCGGTAGTGGAATAGATAAAGTTGTTTTTCAAACAGAATTTTTTCAGTTACCTGCCCCCTTATTTGAAGCTATTGATAATAACACAAGGATTACCCTTTTTGCACAACGTCCACTGTCAAAAATGGACAAAAAAGAACGTGTTAGAGCTACATATCTGCACGCCTGTTTAAAATTTGTTCAAAGGCAACGCCTAACAAATTCTTCTTTAAGAGAACGTTTTGGCATAGAAGAAGGGAATAGTGCTATGGTCTCACGGTTTATTAAAGATGCCCTTGAAGAAAGAGTTATAAAACCCGTTGAGCCTGACAGTGAATCTCGCAAATATGCAAGGTATGTGCCATTTTGGGCTTAATTTCTTATTTGACTGTTACCTGGTTATATATGTTTTAATAACTGGAATCCGTGTGGAAGCGAAGGGTTTTCTTATTTGACTGTTATTTGATCCGGATGAATTTTCCTATATAGTCTTAATTCTTAATATTGTGAAAGTACTAAAGAAATTGGGGTCAGATCTTGCCCGCAATAAAACTCGTATAAATATAAAAACGTTCAATAAACTGACGGTTTGCGCTTGTTAGGTTGGGGGAATATAATGAGATTTCGTTTAATTATATTCTTATGGACAATTTAACAAAAAAACAACGCAAATTATGCATGTTCCGCATAAGAAGCAAAGATACTAAGCCGGAAAAAATTGTGCGTAAAATTCTAACACGATTGGGATGGAGATACAGATTGCATAACACTGCTCTTCGCTATGCCATAGAAAAAATGCCGGAAAACCTGCGAAAAAAAGCGATGAAGATTACATAATAAATTATGATAATAAGACGAGAATACTATTCCGACACAATTGCTAATTTTCTGAAAACCACGCCTAATGAGATCCTCGGGAAACTCGTGAAAAGCAACGACTTTGCTTTGGAGCAGACCCAAAGAGACGCTTGGGTAGAAGAAATTATTATTTTGCAAAAGACATTGTCACCTTATTCAGGATCAATTTATTTTGAATATTCTATTCCAAGAATGGGAAAAAGAATTGATGTTTTATTAATTATAGGACCAGTTATTTTTGTACTCGAATTTAAGATTGGTGACAAAGAATTTTATTCAAGTTCAATAGATCAAGTCTGGGATTATGCCCTAGATTTGAAAAATTTTCATAGTTCAAGTCACGACCATTTTATCGTTCCAATTCTTATTGCAACTAAAGCAAAAGATGTTGCTCCAATCATCGCATTAACTCCACAAAACGATAAAACACTTTTTCCTATAAAGTGCAATCTAGAAGTACTTAAGAATGTAATAAATAATGTCCTATCTTTTCTGAGTGGAGATGATATTAATCCCAAAGAATGGGAGATGGGTCGATATTGTCCTACTCCTACTATTGTTGAGGCAGCAATGGCTTTGTATCGCGGTCATTCTGTAGAAAATATTTCTCGAAGTGATGCGGGTGCGATTAATTTGACTCAAACTTCAGAGGTTGTGTCAGAAATTATTAAATCTTCAAGGGATAAATCTCAGAAATCTATTTGTTTTGTGACAGGCGTGCCGGGT
>JAHJGZ010000235.1 GCA_018823795.1 Candidatus Omnitrophota bacterium | reverse complement strand
TTGGGCCGAGCTGGCCGCTTTGGCAGCAACGAAAGAATCAATCTCGCGAACAACAAAATCGTATTTTGTATAAAGATCGGCATACCTGATACAAGGGATGCCTTTTTCAACAATATCCTTTCTCATTATCCCTTTGCCTTTAATAATCTCTCCAATATCCCCCAAAAGAATCTTTTTCCAACCATGCCTGCCAGATGGTGGCATAGTTAAAGTCTTAAGAAGCCAAGAAAAGCGGTTGCTTTTAGCATCGATAAGATTACCCAACGTTTCAATTGCCCTATCCCATGTTGAGATGATTTCGGCAATCAGTTTTTGCTCAAGGAGAGGTGGGCAGAGAATTTCAAGCGTCGCTAAATCATCCTTAAGAATCCCTTTGATAGCCGTTCCTTGATTTTGATGAACAAATTTCTGCGCAAGCATGCTCAAGCAATTAGCAAGATATACAAGGTTGAAAACATTTTTGTCGAAAATGATACCTTGTGAATCCTGGCTAATACATAAAGGAAATCGGTTAATAGCCACCTTGCCTAAGCCAACTCTACTGACAAAAATAACATTGTTTTTAGGGATAAGACTTGTTACAGAATTACTTATCGCATCCTTTGTAATAAATCTTTTTGGCTTAATCGTATTAACATCAACAATGTCTGCACTTGTAATCCACGGGATTGTGCCAGACCAATACTGATCATTTTTAGTGCTTGGCGTACCGCCGCCAACAATCTTCGCATATTCACTCAAGAGACACTTTATCCATCCTTGTGGAATAACATTTTGCATATTACAGTCCTAAATTCTTTAAATATCCTCTCATTTCTTTTTGTACTCCCACAAGCTCTTTCTCGAGCGACTCAATTTCTTTCTGGGTCTTTTTGATATCCACTTCCTCTTCTTCTTCAAAAACATCCACATAGCGGGGGATATTCAGGTTGTATTCGTTTTCTTTAATCTCGTTCAGCGTCGCGCGATATGAGTATTTCTCTATATTCTTATAATTTTTATGCGTTTTAACAATCTTCTCAATATGCTCGCTACGCAATTTATTCTGAGCCTTTTCTTTCTCAAATCCCCGACTGGCATCAATAAAGAGCAAGTCTTTTGTCTTGCGATTTTTTTTGAATACCAAGATAACCACTGGGATACTCACACCATAAAAAAGATTTGGCGGTAAGCCGATCACGGCATCAAGGATGTTTTCCTCAACCATCTTCTTACGAATAACGCCTTCAAAACCCCCTCTAAACAAAACACCATGAGGCACGATTACCGCAACCCGACCTGTCTCATTCATAGTCTCAACCATATGAGAGATAAAAGCATAGTCCCCTTTACTTTTGGGCGGAACTCCCCTGTGAAACCTACAAAACTTATCACCACCGGCATTTTCCGCGCCCCATTTATCAAGGGAAAAAGGAGGATTAGCAACTACAATATCAAACTTCATCAAGCCATCTTTTTCGATAAGTTTGGGGTTATTGAGCGTGTCACCCCATTCAATCCTGGCATTATCAATCCCATGAAGAAACATGTTCATTTTGCAAAGGGCCCAGGTGCTACCGTTACTTTCCTGACCAAAAAGAGAGAAGTTATGGTCTTTAATTTCATTTCCAATTCGGACAAGAAGAGAGCCCGAACCACAGGCAGGGTCACAAATACGTTCTCCGGATTTAGGGTGTAATATTTTCGCCAAGACAATTGCTATTTCCGCAGGCGTATAGAACTCCCCACCTTTTTTCCCCGCATCACTGGCAAAGCGAGAGATAAGATATTCATAAGTATTACCAATAACATCTAGAGTCCCAATCCTAGATGGTCGCAGATCAAGACGTTCATCAGCAAAATCATCAATCAAATGCTTAAGCCTCTTGTTGCGGTCCTTCGTCTGGCCAAGATTAGACTCGGAATTAAAATCAATGTTGCGAAAAACACCTTCGAGCTTTGCTTTGTTGGCTTCTTCAATGCCTTCCAACGCAAGGTTAATAACCTCGCCAACATTACTAGCGTCGCGCTTGCTATAAATAGTGTCAAAATCACAATCATCTGGCAAAACAAAGCGCTCGCGCTCCATTTTGCGTTTGATGCGGACAGGATCACTGCCATGCTCCTTTTTATATTGTTCCTTCTTGTCCTTCCAAAGATCGCTCAAATGTTTCAAGAACAGAAATACTAATATATAATTTTTATATTCGGACGGATCAACAACCCCGCGAAAAGTGTCACACGCCTTCCATGCAACCGCATTTATTTCATCCTGATTTGTTTTACCATTTGCCATATCAGCCCTCCTTAAATTACTTTAAAATTACTTTCATGAGCTGAGCTGAAACAAGCTTATGTTTGCTCTCTTTAAGAGAACTCAAAAGCTCTTCTTCTTTAAGATGCAATTTACAAACATCCTCAATTTTCTTTTGTATGCTTACCTCGGGAACAAAGACTTCAAGATCACCAAGAACTTGCTTGTTAATCACCTGCACACGTGTCCCGCCAGAATTCTTGCTGAAATAATTTTGCGCTGGCCGTTGATTCAGATACCAAGCTAAATACCCTGGAAGCACATTAGAAACATTAAGACGAATAATAAAATAATGTGCTGTCGCGATAGTATTATTCAAGGTATCTTCAACAACAGCGGCCACAGGTCGATTTGTCTTTGCCTTAAAAAGAATATCTCCCTGATT
>JAHJGZ010000084.1 GCA_018823795.1 Candidatus Omnitrophota bacterium | reverse complement strand
GAACATTCTTCGGTAGGCAGGAATTTATACTTTGCCCATTTTAACAGGCAAAGTATAATTGAGCTCGGAGGGATTCGGTTACTCTGTCGCATCTCCTGATGCTGATAATCCCGCGCCTGCCTGCCGGTAGGCGGGCGTTATCTCCCCTTCACAGTCTAATTTTATCGTCCTGATAAAACTGCGCTCCTGATCCAGTCGCGCCGACTGCTACGCTTCGAATCCCGATTATTAAAGTAAATTGCGCCTGGAGGGATTCGGTTACTCTGTCGCATCTCCTGATGCTGATAATCCTGCGCCTGCCTGCCGGCAGGCAGGTAACCTCCCCTCGTCCCTCTGGCGCCAGCAATCCTGCTGGCTTTTCCTCCCGATCCGGTCGGCGCGGGACTCGCTTCGAATCCCTTTCGTAACGATTAATTTAATTGCGCCTGGAGGGATTCGAACCCCCGGCCTACTGATCCGAAGTCAGTCGCTCTATCCAACTGAGCTACAGGCGCATTATTGGATTATTATTTTAAAGCGCTGTCGCTCCCTGCCTGCCGTTTGTATTTCCCGAGCCATCTTCGGCAGGCAGGTATCCAACTGAGCCCGCCTGCCTCTCACCTGTATTGCTGGGGCGGGCAGGCTACGAGCGCGTTTTTCTAACAACAGTTAAATCCAGAAATAATTGATGCGCTTTCTGCCATACAATTAAATCGGTAAAATGCTTTACGGTCATATCTATTTCACTATTATCTTACATCTGATCACTAATATCTCTTCTCACTTCGAGCACTTATTATACAAAATAACACTCATTTGTAAATCTAAAAGGTAGTATTCGGGGTTTGCTATAATCTTGTCGGTTGCATCTGTTTGGCTAGCTCCTCTAGGCAGTAATTTCTATTCGAATGATATGCATTTTAAGAAATGGTCGGAATGTACGATTTTACCATCCGCTGCAAATTATTTTCCAGTCGACATATTCCTGTGCCAGTATATTTACTGTTACCAATAAAATCACCGTCACAATGACTGAAAATCCTGCGAACAACATTAAATCTGCTGGTTCAACTCCTGTTTTCTTCCAAACTAGCTTTCTGATGCTTCTTGAAACGCTTCCCATATAATGACCCCTTATTACGGGCGTAGAAACTGAATCTCATGATTCTCATTAATCTCTGTACATCCGTCTTTCCTACGAGTGTCTATGAGTATACTCCTATCTGCATTAACAGTACAACACTTTATATATGTTTGTGATTAAGTTGGCTGAGTGTATCAACATACTTCATAAATCATTTATGCAACTTCTACAATCGATGCATAAGTCATTTTCATCTCTTATGTTTATATCTTAAGTCCTCTATTACTAAACTTATGGCCCCCACATCAGCAACGCGAGAACCAAGACTAGCCTTGACAATTTTACAACACTTTAACGGTTGCGGCCAGGCATGGTCTTTAAGCGCGGAGTTCATTGCATTAAAATAGAGGCTTCCCGCATTAACAACACCGCCGCCAAAGGCGATCATTTCAGGATTTATGAGTTGAATTACATTAGCCAACCCCACGCCAAAATAGTATCCAGCCCGCCAGTAAATGTACTTTGCTAATGAATCCCCTTTTTTTGCTGCCTTTTCAATAGCAAAGGCTGTGATCTTTCCCTGAATATTCTGCAGTATCGATCCTTTCGGTGATAATATGAAATGAGTATGTGTCGTACAATATTTTTTATACGCAAACTCATTTTTATATTCATCGATTCTTTTACTTCGATTCATAACATTCCGTGCTATCGTTTCAATTGCCGTGCCGCTTGCTATCGCCTCAAGACAACCCTTTTTTCCACAATTACACCGTGGACCGTTTAGATCAACAACGGTATGGCCTAATTCACCCGCGTTATTATTTGCCCCCATGAGAAGTTTGTTATCAATAATAATGCCGCTTCCTATCCCCGTTGATATCGTCACATACACAAGGCTACGTACCTTTTTTCCACAGCCAAACATTTTTTCTGCGAGTGCGGCGGTGTTTGCATCATTATTACAAATGACACGACACCGAAAATGCCGCGTGAGTATCTTTTTTATATTAATCCCCTGCCATCCTTTTAAATTAGGTGCATTGAGGATAACCCCTTCCTCTTCTCCAAAGGGGCCGGGAATGTTAACACCGATGCCTAAAAGATCACTTTTCTTCACACTTCTTTTAAGGAGGAGCGCTTTAATGATCGCTATTATTTCAGCAATACACGCAGCCGCGCCGCCCTTACGCTGCGTTTTTATAACACATTTCTCGATTATCTTTCCCGTAACGGTGCCTAAAATAACCGATATTTTTGTCCCACCAATATCAACACCGACTATAACATTCATGTTGTTCATCCTTTTTAATGAGTAGATACTTTACATCGGATTTATACGTTGTAAAGTATAGGCCATTAGGCCGTCTGCGCCTGCCTGCCGGCAGGCAGGAATTAATACTTTATCTGCCAACAGCAGATAAAGTATATGTTCTGCCATCAAACTTACGTCGTGTTATTCCGTAAGTTTGGGCTTCACGTATCCCGACGAAAGTTGCAAAATTATCGCAGAGAATTTTGCGACAGCTTTTGAGTCGGGGCAATGATTATCCTTTACTATCCGAACTTATACTTTACCTGCCAATCGCAGGTAAAGTATAAGTTCTGCCAACAAACTTACTTCACTTCATTCCGTAAGTTTGGGCTTCACGTATCCCGACGAGAATCGCAAAATTATCGCAGAGAATTTTGCGATATCTTTCGAGTCGGGGCATAATGCGCGTAGTTTATACGATATTCAATATATTGACAAGAAATTTAGTTGGTAATGGCTGGCTGATAGGAATAGGCAAAAGCTGGATTAAACGCTTGCTGTTGCAACTCAAGCAGGTTGATCATCCGCAGTATTAGATCTATGAGGATATTCAGCTCATCATCAAGTGATTTAAGCAGTTCAGTACTGATATATTGTAAATGTTTCGATATGAGAACTTCTGTTTTTAATTTGATCAGGAGTCGGTATGAAACCTTTAGATAGTGAATGTAATCATCAACTTTTGCTGATGCGGCACCTTGTGCAATTTTAAGCGGAACAAGCTCGGATGAATTTCTTATCTTATTAAATAAGCTAAAACGCTCACTGCGAGGCAATCTGTTACTAAGAGTGTAGAGTTTTAGACACAGGCTATTTGCCCTCTGCCAGATCTCTAAATTGTGGTGAATTTCTTTTGCGATTGGCATATAAACAAAACAACCGTAAGCACATTTAGTACTTACGGTTCTCCCTAACCCTATACTACAAATTCGATCCATTAAATCTTTTCTGAAAATAAAAAATGGTCAGGGGCGGAATTTTAATGAGGACATCATTTATGGAGTCTTCTGCGATATAAATGATATGTCCGAATTAATCCCCACGCTTTTTGTGGGGGGAACCCTGACTGCAGGCAAGCCTGCAGTCAGTTTCCACCATACCTTCCGTCCGCTGTACTGGTGGTCAGGGGCGGAATTGAACCGTCGACACAGGGATTTTCAGTCCCTTGCTCTACCAACTGAGCTACCTGACCGCCTGTTATTTTCAAACCCCATACGCTGCAATTTACTGTCTATGTATTTTCTTCCAAAACCACTTTTAAAATACTTCTCTTTTTTACGAGCTGCGATTCTATCCTTACATTTTTCAACGAACACCAACTCGAATGGTTTTCTCTTTTTTGTAGAAGTAACCAGCCCACTATTATGTTCTTTTAATCGTTTCTCAGGATCCTTTGAAATTCCTGTATATCGGTTCCCGTCCTTTAGGCTTTGTAAAACGTATACAAAGTACATCAGTACTGCCTATATGTTCGGCTGAGTTTACCCGCCATGCTTTGTGGCGGGCTTGCCAGCCTCTTACCTGTATTGCTGGGGCTGGCTGGCCACCTAATCTAATCTTTCAACGCCTTTTCAGATTCTGTATTATACAGTGTATCCGAAATTTGTAAATTGATTTTTTAAGACTACTCTCAACGTCAAAAAAAATCCCCACGTTTTTAAAACGTGGGGATTTTAAATTTTAATTCATTATAAATATTTTAGCTTACCGGCGGCTCTTCCGTTGATTCTGGTTCATCAGCTGGTGGCGGTGTTTCATCATCACCTTCGTCCCCTTCATCCTCACCTTCTTCGTCTCCTCCTTCATCTCCTCCTTCATCTGTTCCTTCATCAGATGGTGTTTCACTAAAGCTATCAGCAACCGCATCAGTTACAACCGGAGCGCTAAATACTGCAACGACTTCATCAACACTCATACTGTCATCTTCATCCCCGCCTTCCATAAAACCCATATCTGCAAGTACATCTATTTTTGCCTGCGTTGATGTAGGTGTCGCTGCTCCTGCGGGTACACCTCCTGTTGTACTTACCGCGGCATACACGACCTCCGCAACAGCACCACGGGTAACCTGCTGCGTTCGACTGGCTCCAACAAACCTTGTTATACCCCGGCTTGCCAGCATTGTCACCTGTGCTGCAAAGAGTTCTTCATCAGTCATTTCATCAGCATCAGGAAACTCTAAGTCTAATATGGCAAAAAGCGTATTCACCAGTTCAGCATTGGTCATAGCCTCTTCAGCGTGTGTCTGACTTTGAGACATACCAAAAAATACCAATGTGGTCATCATTAGAATCATTACAGATAATTTTAATACTTTCATTTCATCCTCCTTATACTGCATTAATCTCTTTATTTATATTCTAAGGTTTCCTTCTGTCTTTGATAGTAGAAGATAGCATTAATTAAATATTATTTCAAGTTAAATCTCTTTAATAAAAAAATCAACGCGCTACACCTGCTGATCGTGGCTGTCTACCTTCATTCTCATAATTATTGCCGCAAAGATTGACATCAATAACATAGTTGCAGTCATCCGAAAACTCGCGTCAAACAGTCCGTGAATTGAAACGCTTAATAATCCAAGAGAACACCCAAGCATTATTCCATCCGCTAAAATAAAGTGAACCTTTAATCCCACCCGATTATTTCTCATTGTATTTGTTTTCAGCCCCCTTCCTCGTATGCCGGTACAAATAACAATAAAGAGCATTAGTATCATAACCGGTAAAGCTACTATTCCCATCTCCGCCATTACGTGCAAATATTCATTATCTGCGTACATAATTCTCTGCCAGGCCATCGCTAATTTTTTAGAACGATATGCGGGGTATGCCCATTTTAATGTTCCGATGCCGGTTCCAAAATAACGAGAATACGGGGCATCTTTAATCAAATTAAGCACTGTGTCCCAAAGTTCTAATCGTTCTTCAAATATGACCGTGACAATCTTTTCTTCAGTGATGTCTAGTTTTTTTATAATAAAATCATACTCCCAACATATTCCAGCAGCGCAGATTAGTATGACAATTATACCAAGGGCTATTGCTCTTTTGCTCACTACTCCCTTATACGCCAATACCAGGATCATGACAAGACTCGTGCCGAGCACTCCTATCAAAGCAGCAATGGACTGCGTATAAAACAACGCAATGCTCATGCTTATTAAAGCCGCCAGTAATGCGATCCGCAGTATTAAAATGTGAAATAGAGAATTAACATTGTCCCGATTAATGCCGATCAACACCCCAACGGTCAAGAACAGTATGAGCTCCAGATATCCGGCAAAATGATTGGCATTTTCAAAAGTCACAGAAAGATTTTGTGAGGTAATATTCCATACGTGTTTCAAATATCCAAAGTGTTGCCCAAGCCCTAACAAAGAAAGCCCTGCACCAACAATGATCATACATGTAACCAATCGTAACGCAACGTATCGCGTACCATTATTTAAAATAATATAAAACACACCGACTAAACTAAAAAGACGTATCATTGCAATTATACTTGCGTATCTATAGACACTGTAATAGCACGACAGGCTTGCGATGATAACAAATAACCATAACACTATATTAAACGCCGTTAATTTTGTCTTTTGACTACTTCTTTCTTTTGCATCATTAGCGCCGCTCGTACGCTTATTATTAATTTTCCACAACCATACAAAAAAAAGCACGTTGACTACAAAAGCAACGGCCATAATTTCCCATAGTCTGACAGCACCCCTAAATAGTGCAGAGAACACCACAATAGCGACGAGTCCGTAAAAAAAGATACTATTGTAGAAATTTCTTTTCATTTCTCCCTTTGGTAACTTTCTACTTTTGCCTTCTGCTCATTCAAAAACTTTGTATAGTTATGCACGCTAAGAAAATGATACAAATTCATGTGTCCCTCAAATGTGTTTGGTGTCACCTTCTGCAGGAGGCCAAAGTCTTTGGTAAAATAATAAAGGCGCGGATATATATACTCTTTTGCATACAAAGGGCTCGCAGAGACAACATAGGATACTATTTGAAGGGTATATTCCTTGTAATGAGGATCCAAATAAGACCACATGCCCACAAGTTGATTGCCGACATAATTGTTCATTGCAATATCCCATGGGTCACAACTAATCGCCTTCCGAAATGAATACATTGCCTCATCTAACAAATCTTTCTGACTACTATCATCCCCTTTTGTTATCGTTTCGATTTCCTCATGTAACAGTAACCGGGTTTTCCCAAGTTTATACCAATGGTTTGCATATCGCGGATTTAATTCCGTAGCTTTTTGGTATAGCGATACGGCCTGTTTGATTTGTTTAATTTTTTCCTCTCGCTGAGAGCTTTTCGATAATCTTTCCACTAAAAAATCAGCATATCTGTGAATATACCGAGATGAAAGCGGCATTATCTTGATTGCACTTATAAACATCCTCTCTGTTTTAGTCCAATTATATTCTTCATATAATAACACGGCACCTTTATACTGTAACTCAGCAGCAACAAAACTGATAATCCCCGTCGAGGTTACAATAAAAAAAATAATTATAATAAAATTCCCTAGAATTTTTTTTAGCTTTTTCATCATGATACTTTCTATCGCGCTCCTTTACACAGTAAAATCACCGGAATAGTTTTAACAAGAATGATAAAATCAAGCCACAAAGACCAGTTGTCAATATACTGTAAATCCATCCTCATCCATTCTTCAAAGCCAACATTACTACGGCCGCTTATTTGCCAAAGGCACGTTAACCCGGGCCGCATGCTGAGCCGCCGTCTTTGCCATAATTTATACTTCCATGATTCGGCAAAGATCAAAGGCCGTGGCCCGACAACACTCATATGCCCCATCAATACGTTATACAGTTGCGGCAGCTCATCTATACTGGTCTTCCTCATTATGTCTCCCATGCGTGTAATACGCGGGTCATTTTTGAGCTTAAATGCGACACCATCCCGTATTTCATCAAGATCTCGCAGTTCTTCCAAACGTTCTTCGGCATCGCTATCCATGGTTCTAAATTTATACAGTGTAAAAATACGTCCATTAAGACCTTGTCTTTTTTGCTTAAAAAATACCGGCCCGGGAGAATTTGTTTTAATAATAATGGCAATAAGTACATAAAATGGTGATAAAATGAGCAAACCAATAGCCGATATAAAAATATCAACGATTCTTTTAACAAACGCTTGCCATTCCCGCAACACTGTTGTTTCAAACGTAATTAACGGAAACCCGTCCAAATCTACATGGCGTCTTTGAGCGATATCTGAATCAAACAAATCAGCAGCGATATTCGTATGAATACCTTGCAGTTCACATGCGGATATACTTTTTTGTATTTTATCAAGCCATCTGCGGGGCACAACAAATACAACTTCATCAACAATATGATTTCGAAGTATGTCAGGAATATCATCAAGAACGCCGATGACCGGTACATCAAAATATTTTTTACCAACCCGCGCGGCTTCATCGTCGACCAAGCCCATAATATGGAATCCCCATTCACTATGATCACGTATATGTCTCACAAACCGCTCTGCCCGCGGCCCAGTTCCGACGATTAATACATGTTTTAAGTTGCGGCCATGCCGGCGGATTTGATGCAGACAATACACAAATGAACATTTTTCTATTATTAAAAGAGACGCGGTAATCGCTAAGAAAAACAAAACAAATAATCGGCTTACATACTGGATCTTCAATATAAATGAAATGGAAAAAAAACCGAGCGAGCTTACAAACGATGCAATGACAATAATACGAATAATTGATAAAAAAGAATTAGTTCGCAGGGAATTATAGGCCCCTGCATAATGCAATGAAAACAACCATAACGGAATCCAAAATAACAGAGTCAATAAATACTGGTTCAAGCTGATTGGCGCAAGAGAAGCGATCACTTTTTCGGCTGGAAATAAATCTATTGAATAAAAATTGTGGATATTCAAACGGATGTAGAATGCTACAAAAAAAGAAATTACGACAATAAGTACATCTAGAAACATCATTCCTTGTCGAATTCCTCTGTTTTGCCGATGTAACATTTTCAACCCCTTGTATCAGCGTCTGATTTGTAAATAGCGTAAAATGATTTATCAAAAAAAGATAAAAATTTTTCTTTCTTTATTTCGCAGTTCGGGAACAATGTACTAAATTCGTTGCATGAAAGCAAGCGTATCTTATCAATTACCTGCTCAGCACAATATTTTTTTGTAGGCCGTGTAATAAGGCCCCAGAGAGTAAAATTTCTTATTATCTTTTTTTGAATTTTTTTTGGCAAATAATGAATAAAAGGCGTCATCACGTGGGGCTCAATGAAAAAATACTTATTAGGTGTTTGCACAAATATATTTTTACCCACTCTCATAATTTCTTTAGCAAAAAGGTATTGTCTTTCCCATGTCCCCAAATGTTCTATTACTGAGTTTGAAAAAACGATGTCAAAGGAATTGTCTTTAAATGGTAACTTCGTGCCGTCCCCAAGCACACAGTTAATGAAATCATTACGCGGCAATTCGTTGTCTTTTATATTGATATTTACAATGGTAAGATATATCTTTTCATCGATCAAATTCCAATTGAACATGCCGCCCCCAACGTCAAGGATTTTCTTTCCGCTTAACGGCGAGAAGGTATCCCTGAAAAATTTCATTCTCTTTTTTCTGAATATCCTTAAGATTGGATTATAAATACAATGAATGTCCATTATTGATTACAATGTAATTTTTCGCATTTCCTTAATTTTATACGATGTTTAATTTTAATCATTGCGCATAATAATCCCCGCAAGGACTGCAACCACATTCATATTTGCGGGTATGTGAAAATTAAAGTCAACCAGGCCGTGCAACGCTAAACTTAAAATACCAATTGCACTCCCGAGAAGGATCCCTTCTCTTTGAAAAAACATTTTTCTTTGTGAGCTTTGCCTGGGACGCCTGTCTTTATGGTAGAAGGCAATTCCTGAGGCATGCATGCCGCGTACAATAACAGTAATAATCATCCATATCATGAGCGGTAATGCAACGATCCCCATCTCCGCGGTCATATGCAAAT
>JAHJGZ010000083.1 GCA_018823795.1 Candidatus Omnitrophota bacterium | reverse complement strand
TAATAATAGAAAAGGGCAAAAATATGGGTGAAGTAAAAATGACATTCCATAAATATTAAAAGTGTCATTTTTACGGAACCGCATACACGCTGTTGTACGATGTAAATTTTTTATCTTCGTTTAATGAATTGAACTCTCGGTTTATTGAAAGAAAATTTGATTTTGTTTTGAAAAATGCAAGAGGGGTTTGGGGTGAATTGCATTTTTCAAAACTCCTTATTCAATTTCGGAATCGCGTTTTATCTTTTGTCTGAATCTTTCCAGTATGGTTGTCCCGTCCGTATCAGTGTACTCTTTGTTATCTGAATGAACTGCGGAATCGATGAGGATGCGTACCATTTCAGCTTTTGTCTGTCTATAAATAGAGAGTATCTCTCGTGCTTGTGTTTCATCTAAGTCTCTAAACAGGGCTTCAACCATGATGTTGTTCCTTTCGGGAAGTATTTTTGATTGTCCGCCCCATTTCGCTTCTCCTTCTGGATAGTTTTTCAGGTATTTCTCAGCGTCTGGTTTGTCATCTAGATAGCGATGTAATGCTATTGAGCTGTAGGTACTATCTGCCAACATTTCCAATAATTCCGATCTCAACTCGTCTGACAAAATTTCGTTAAAAACAATATCTTTTCCTTTCTTTTTACTTTCTATCGTGCCACCTGGTCTTTTAGGGTGTATTCTTTGAATTAGGGCGCTTTGTAGCTCACCTTCAATTTTTTCAGGATTGATATCTACAATGTCCCGACCACCTTCGGATAATGCTTGTTTAATGACAGGTTCTGTTCCTTCATTTAGGCCCTTTGTCAACAACAAGTAGAGCAGTCTGCTTGTGCGTCCATTTGCATCTGTATAAGCGTGGATTGCATTGACCGAACTTGAAAGCATGATAGCGGTGTCTTCCAAACTTCTTTCATCTTTTACCATTTTTTTCATGGCTTCAAGTACTTCGGCAAAAAGCATTTGTCGATCTTGCGCTGGAGGTGGGGTATAGCCAGAGCCACGTATGCCTTCATCCATTGTTATGGGAACGCTCCCCTTGGCCATTCCCCAATCCTTTTTATCTTTATCTTGAATAATACCATTAATACTATTGAGTAGCTCGACAAAGGTACCTACATCCAACTCTTCGATGAAGGAACGGATACTTTCATCACTGGAAAATACCTCTGCAAATTCTTTACCATGCAAAGCCTCAATGTTTTCGGCGTTGGATAACAAAGTAGCAAGCGTGTCGGCTTGTGGTTTTTTAATTTCTGGTTTTGGAAATTCTCTTTCAGTCATATTTAATAAATCATTTTTTCTGCGACCAAAGGAGCAGAAAAAATACCATAAACCCCTCTTTAAAAATAAAAATCAAATTTTCGTCCTTGTTAATTGTAACATGCTTTGGTATTAGATGATAAAAAATTTATTTCGTACAACGTTTCGGCCACTAGTGTTGCGTTAACTTTTTTTATCGTACCAAATTTTACCTAACTTTACAACTAAAATAGCCTTTTTAGTATTTTTTGATTTGAATTTACATGAGATAATTATCCACAGTTTTACTCATTCTAATGATAATTATCTTTATGAATCAAGACAAATACATCTTTTCTCAAATTGTCGATCTGGTTTCAGATTATGAGCTTAATAAATGTATAGAGAAATACGACGGCAACAAACGAGTAAAAAATCTCTCCTGTCGCGATCAATTTCTCTCCCTCATGTTCGGTCAACTGACCAATCTCAATAGTCTGCGTGGTATTGTCCTCTGTCTCAACGCTCACCCAAATTCACTTTACCACCTCGGCTTCAAAACAAAAAAGTTTACTCTTTCCACCCTGTCTCGCGCCAACCAGTTCCGCGACTGGAGGATGTGGCAAGACTTTACCAATCACCTCATTGGCATCGCCCGTGGGTTGTATGTTGATGACAATGATTTTAGTATTGAACTTAAAAACTCGGTCTATGCTCTCGACTCCACCATCATCGATCTCTGTCTTGCTACCTTCAAATGGGCGTACTTTGAGCTTCAGAAATCAGCAGTAAAGATCCACACCCAGCTTGACCTCAACGGTAACATCCCTTCATATTTCCTCATAACAAAGGCAAAAGTCCATGATGTTAACTTCCTCTATCATATTACTTTTGAAAAAGAAGCCATATATATTATGGATCGTGGATATCTTCATTTCAAACGATTACACATCATCCATAAACAACACGCATACTTCATAGTTCGTTCCAAACAAAGTCTTTCATTCAAAAGAATTTATTCTAGACCAGTCAACAAAAAAACAGGACTTCGTTGTGATCAAGTAATAATACTCAATCACTTCTATTCTCATAAAGATTATCCGGACAAATTACGATGAATCAAATACTATGACAGAGAAACAAACACCACCTATGTCTACCTTACCAACAACTTTACCATATCCGCCCAAACCGTCGCTGACCTTTACCGCCACCGCTGGCAAATTGAACTGTTCTTCAAATGGATCAAACAACATCTCAAAATCCAAGTCTTCTGGGGCTACAGTTTCAACGCCGTCAAGACACAAATTTGTATTGCCATATCTACTTTCCTCATAGTAGCCATTGCAAAAAAGCAATTAAAAGTCAAAAAAAATCTTTACGAAATATTACAAATATTACAAGTCTCTCAATTTGAAAAAACAGCTCTATCTAGCTTAATTTCCACAACACAATTACACTTTGAAGAAAATGATCGACAAATTTCGCTAGATTTAGGGGAGTTTTGACGCAACACGAGTGCGTTTCGGTATATGCGATGTTTTGCGG
>JAHJGZ010000082.1 GCA_018823795.1 Candidatus Omnitrophota bacterium | reverse complement strand
GGAGGATCAAAATGAACGCTTGCTTCAACCCCATCCGCTCGTAACTCTTTTATAAAATCATTTCTGTTAATATACTTGCAATCAACTTTAATCGTGTACATTTGATACACATGATATGAATTCGAATCTACATCATGAGGAAGTTTAATACATTCTACATCTTTCAGATGTTCATTCAAATAAGCAGCATGTTCACGACGCCGTCTATTCATAGCATCTAACTTCTCAAGTTGTACGTGACCAAGAGCAGCAACGATATTTGACATTCGAAAATTATACCCTACATAGTGCGCTTCTCTATGCCACGGTAATGAATGTGCAGCCTTTTCAATGCCGTGGCTACTATACGCACGTATTTTCTTTGTTAACGATTTATCATTGAGCGTTATCATACCTCCTTCACCACAGGTCATATTTTTTGTAGGAAAAAAAGAAAAACACCCAATTCCGAATGAACCTGTTTTTCGTCCTCGATACGTTGCTCCAATCGCTTGCGCAGAATCTTCTATCACCGTGAGATTATGGCGACGAGCAATGTTCATAATCTGTTCCATATCACAACCACGACCTGCATAATGAACGGGCATAATGGCTACTGTTTTATGACTAATCGCTTTTTCAATACGATTGGGATTAATAGTACATGATTCATACTCAATATCAACAAAACGTGGAACACAGCCAGCATTAATAATCGCATTAACGGAAGCAACAAAGGTAAAACTTGGAAGGATAATTTCGCCTTTTAGACCTTGCGCCTGAATCGCAAGTTGCAGTGCCGATGTACATGAATTAACCGCAACGGCATAGGTAACACCGATATACTTCGCAAATGCATCTTCAAATGTTTTGACGCTTTGTCCACTATTAAGCCAACCAGATTTCAAAACATTTGTGACTGCGTGTATCTCTTCATCCCCGATACATGGTCGTGACAAGTGAATCATTTGTTCCTCGCATATGTTCTATTTCATTAATAAGCATCTCTATTCCTTCTTCTAAATCAATACGGGGAGTAAAATGCAATAGTCGTTGCATTTTTGAAATATCAAGTTCTCCTCGTTTCGGTCGTTTAAAATCACCAGTTGCATGAACAATGTGCGTATCAGGTATTCGCATGCGTACGATTTCTGCAAGTTCTGATATATATCGCACGCATCCTCGTGATATATTAACAATTTCATTCTCGACGCTATCTCTGGTCAAAAGAGTCATACAAGCATTAATTAAATCGTCAATATGGGTAAAATCCAACCGATCATTTCCGCCATTATACAGTATTATTCGGCGATCGGTTAACGCATCGTTAATCATTTTACTGCAAACACGATTCTCTCTACTACCAAAGCCATACACCGCGGTTGGCCTCACAATAGTATATGCCACTCCATACCGTTCACAAAACTCTTCCGTCAAACGTTCTCCTTCACGTTTTGTTATGCCATAAATATGTTGCGGGCGTAACGGATGCAATTCATCAACTGGGTCATAAAGAAAATCACCGTACACATAACTTGACGAGACAAAAACAAATTTTTCCAAAGTGCTACATTGTTTACAAGCATCGAGTACATTTTTTACACCACATACGTTTACCTGCTGACACATCTCTGGAAACTGTAATGCAAATACAGAATCAGCAATTGCTGCAAGATGTACAATAATATCTGGTTGCCATGTACTGATTGCCTCTTGAATCATGCTTTTATCGTTAATGTCTCCCTTAATACAGTGACACTGATATGATTGTGCACTACATTGGCTACGGATAAATTCATTATAGTCATTTGGTCCAATAAACCGGCTATAATCAAAATTGTCAAAAACAATAACACGTCCACCAACCTTTAAGATTGCTTCAGCAAGATGACTGCCGATAAAACCAGCACCGCCAGTTATAAGAATAGTTTTCATAAAAAAGGTGTCAGGTAACATTATAATAGCCGCTCTGGAGCCTGTGATAAAATGGAATAAATTCTACAATAGCCTTTATTCCTTTCAACAATGGATATTTTGATGTACCATACTTTCGTTTCGAATGCCGCACTGGCACTTCTGCGAATCGCCGCATGCCTCGTTTCCTCAAAATCGCAAGCAGGTAACGATGATCATTAGCAATTAAACGAAGATTGCTTACAAATTCTTTCCTTATGGCAATAAAATTACTTGCGGGATCCTTTACTGAATTACCACATATACATGATACAACAATCGCAAGCAATCGAGAAAAGATTTTGTGAATAAGGGGGGCGCACCGTTTCATCCGAATCGCATTGACTATGTCATACCCCTCATTTATTTTTGTCAACAATAATGGGATATCTTCCGGATAAATTTGCAAATCAGCATCCATGGTTACAATAACACTTCCCTGCGCGACGCTTAGTCCTGAAGAAATTGCGTAACTCTGGCCACGCTGCTGCTCATGTGTAACAAGCCGTACAAAGGGATACTTCTTTGCTAATGATTGTATAATTCTAACGCTTGCATCCTTACTCCCATCATCAACCAAGATAAGCTCAACTTCATGCGACTGAACATATCTTGTAACACTATCAAATATTCGTATTGTTAATTCTTCAATACTCAATGCCTCATTATAAACAGGACAGATAATACTTACGTTCTTCATACCGTAAAACACATTTACGTTCTCGATTGGAGTTATATTATAGCATAGAATAATTGTATACAAATAATTCAAAATGTCTTTATAAAAAAACCATGCGGCTTGTTACTATTTTGATAACAAATATAACGCCCCATCGTCACAGGGTACGACGTGCTTAACAGCAAACCCTTTTTGTTTTGTCATTTCAACAATATCAACTCCACGCTTTGCATAAAAAAGCCACAACCGTTGAATGCTGCTTAAATCGACTTTTTTATTAGATTCCTCAACAACAACATGGGGATGGATCGTATCATACGTTATGTACATCATAGCACTCGCCCCTTCATTGCTGAAAAGCATTCCCCCCTTATCCACTTCACGAAGAAAGGCGTTGTTAGTTGAATACTGCCGCGCATAAAATTTAAGCGGGAACACTGTACCTTTCCACGTATGCATGATTGCATCTCCGTC
>JAHJGZ010000081.1 GCA_018823795.1 Candidatus Omnitrophota bacterium | reverse complement strand
ATCCCCTTTGTGCGTATCAGCACATCGGGTAAAAGTCTTTTTTATTTCTTTTTTAATTATTGAGATTGACATAATGAATATTCACACGCAATAATATTTTTTATTTTTTTTATAGCATCGAAAAGTCCGATGAAAACAGCTTTTGAAATTATTGAATGTCCAATATTTACCTCTCGTAAAGAGGGTAGCGCACACACCGGTTTAATATTTTCATAATTTAAGCCGTGTCCTGCATGGACACCGAGTCCCAATTGATTCGCAAGCTGAGCAGCACAATGTAATTTCTCCAACTGAAATTTATATTTCACTTTTGCAAATGACTCCGCGTAACGGCCGGTATGGAGTTCAATGGCATCAACACCGATTGCCGCAGCTTTTTTAATACAGAGCCCGGTTGGATTAATAAAAAGGCTGACCTTAATTCCTTTTTTTTTAAATTGTGATAACGCTCGTTCAATCTTTGCTTGTTCTTTTATAACATCAAGCCCCCCTTCGGTCGTAAGCTCTTGCCGTTTTTCAGGAACAAGCGTTACTTGCGCTGGTACAACTTTTAACGCAATAGCAATAATCTCCTTACTCAATGCCATTTCTAAGTTCAGGTGGGTACGAATATTCCGTTTCAGATAATATACATCGTAATCCTGAATGTGTCTTCTATCTTCACGAAGATGAACAGTGATATTATCAGCACCGGCATCTTCCACCATACATGCTGCTTCAAAGACATTCGGCTCTCGCTCGCCACGTGCTTGGCGAAGAGTTGCGACGTGATCAATATTAACACCTAACCGAATCATGATGGATTATGTTTGATTCTCTTTCGTTGTTAACTCAGGAGTAATCGACGGAATTAATTCTTTTATCTTTTCTTCAATATTCACATTAATAATGGGAACTTCTTGTGCTAATGACACTTCTGGCGGGAGATTCATCATAAGGGGTAATTGATATTCGCCCCGAGAAAGACTGGTAATGTCTATATATGCGAGTAGGTCATCTTTCCCTAATTTAGCTAAAATCTTTTCCGGCCCCTTCAGTGGCACCGTAATAACAGTCGGATTAATAGTTACAAAAAAATCACTGGAAGCAGAATATAAAACATGAACTGGTATATTTTCTACGACTTTTTGAAATCCCTCTTGTTTCAGGGGAATATAGACATCTATTGACTCTTTACTGACAACAGAATATTGTGAACTATATTTTAGCGGAACTCTAATTCTAAATGAACGGATACGTCCAACGACATCTATCGAATCAGTAAGAATAAATTTTTTCTTCTCCAACCTACTTTTGGGCCCTTTTACCAGTGCAGCAGTCGGATCCTTAAGAATATTATCATAATCTACCGTATAGCTTGCAGCAGGTTCACCAACAATGTGAGCTTTCACTAAAAGTTTTTTTGTTACAACTTCATCTAAAGATACCGTAATAACTTTCGGTTTTATATCTACTACTTTAACACCACCATGGGGAAGATTAATATCGCTTTCCCTGACACCAAACGAATACTCGCCGGCATTTTTGACTTCACGTATCCGGTGTTGTGCAATAAGTTTATGAGTGCTTAGTGAGGAAAGCATATTGCGAGGGGCTGATAACGTAACTTTTATTTCCCTTCGTGGTCCACCAAGAATCGTTATACCTTTTGAGGGAATAATTCTTAAGAAAACTCTTTTTTCGATTTCGACACTTTCCTCCCCACTAATGTAATAAAAAAGACTGACACTGAGGATAAAGGAAGCAATCAATAATCCAAATTTGTTTTTATCGAGTTTTACCAATGGTAAATCCTTTCCACATTTCAAAAATTGACGTCTGTTGTCTCACTGGTTTGAATAAACTCATTAAAATTCTTCGTAATTCACTCGGATCTAAATTCTGCGTCATCTTCCCATGAACAGAAAGCGAGATAACCCCGGTCTCTTCTGAAATAACAATAGTCACTGCATCTGTTTCTTCAGTGAGTCCCAATGCCGCCCGATGACGTGTTCCTAATGTTTTGCTGAGACTCGGATTTTGGGAAAGAGGAAATAACGATCCACATGATACAATCCGTTCTTCTTCTATAATAATACCACCATCATGTAACGGTGTCGTGTGTGTAAATATCGTTACAATAAGCTCAGCGCTTACTTTTGCATCAATTAATACACCACTTTCAACGTAATTGCGCAACCCAATATCCTTTTCAATAGCAATAAGTGCACCGATGTGCTTTTTCGAAAGCATTTCACACGCCTTTACGATCTCATCTAAAAGTCCTCCCTTTTTCACAAAAGTGCGAAATGCAGCATTTTGCCCAATGCGTGCTAAGGCACGGCGCAGTTCAGGTTGAAAAATAATAAAAAACGCAATAATACCAATGGCAAATAACTTTGTTAAAATCCAATTAATTGACGCGAGTTGAAAAAAACGAGAAAGGGCAGCAATAAGCATAAGCATAATAAGGCCAATAACAACTTGAACCGTTCGTGTCCCTTGAATAAAAACCAACACACGATAGAGCACATACCAAATAATGGCAATTTCTAAAATTGGTTTCCATAAACTAAGCATAGAACCAATATAACTCCCCATCAGTATTCCTCTTATAATTATTGTTTAAAAAAAATATTCACTATAATAGATATAATAACACTTAATACAAGACACGTCATTATCGGAAAATAAAAAGAAAAATTACCCTTTATTACAAAAATATCGCCTGGCAGCTTGCTAATACCTGGTATTTTATCAACAAGGCTAAGGAAAAAACCGACGATAAGAAGTACTGCTCCGCTGATAATAATCGCCTTTGCAATTAATGATACCTGCATAAAACAATCCTTACAATAACGTCTTTTGTGACGGCGGGACTTCTTTGCCTAAATGCTCATAACCAAGCTTTGTGGCAACACGACCGGTTGAGGTTCGTTTAATCAAACCTTTCTGAATAAGATACGGCTCATAAATTTCTTCGATCGTCTCTGCTTCCTCTCCAACGGCAATAGAAAGATTTTTTAATCCGACAGGCCCGCCACTGAATTCATGAACGATAACACTTAAAATGCGTCGATCCATTTCATCCAGCCCCGTTTCATCGATATCAAGCATTGCTAATGCCGCATGTGCGACATCAAGGGTGATAACGCCTTTCGCTTTTACCTGTGCATAATCACGAACTCTTCTGAGTAATCTATTCGCAATACGAGGGGTCCCGCGAGAACGGCGTGCTATTTCCTCCGCCCCTTCTTGTTCAATAGTAATATTCAAAATTTTGGCAGATCGTTTAACAATTTGAACTAATTCTTCCGGCATATAAAATCCGATACGCAGTACAATGCCAAACCGAGCTCGAAACGGAGACGTTAGAAGACCGCTCCGCGTGGTAGCACCTATCAGTGTATAACGACACAGATTTATCTTGATAGAACGCGCGTTGGGACCTTTATCAATCATGATATCAAGAAAATAATCTTCCATCGCAGGATACAAATATTCTTCAACAGTCTTATTAAGCCGGTGAATTTCATCGACAAAGAAAACATCCCCCTCTTGTAAATTGGTGAGAAGACCTGCTAAATCACCTGGTTTTTCAAGAACCGGACCTGATGTTGTTTTAATATTCGTATTCATTTCCCGTGCAACAATATGAGCAAGGGTCGTCTTCCCTAATCCCGGCGGGCCAAAGAAAAGTATATGGTCGACAACCTCTTCTCTCTTTTTAGCAGCAGAAAGAAAAACTTGAAGTTTTTCTTTCACGCTTCTTTGTCCGATAAATTCATCGAAGCGCGAAGGCCTCAGGGAGCTATCAAACGCTACATCTTCTTCTTTTAAACTTTGGGATATGATTCTTTTTTCCATAACACAAAGACCGTTACATAAAGGTTAATGCTTTTCGTATCAGTTTTTCAACAGAAAGGTTATCGCTGCCTTCTTTTGCTATTACTTTTTTAACTGCCGCCTGTGCTTCATGTCGCTTATAGCCTAATGAAATAAGTGCCGTTAACGAATCCTCCGTTAGCGCATCTTCTGTAGAAAATGCTGTTGCGGGGGACAGCCTCCCCAGGGTCTCTTCATCAAGTTTAATCTTTTCCTTGAGTTCGACAATAATTCGTTCAGCTGTTTTCTTGCCAATTCCAGACACTGCAGTAAGTGTGGTGTTATCTTTATTAATAACCGCCTGTTTAAAATTAGTAACCCCGATTCCTGAAAGAATGGTGAGCCCTAATTTAGGGCCGATACCGGAAATAGTAATAAGCAGTTTGAACAATTCCTTTTCTTCTACGGTCCAAAACCCAAAAAGCTGCCACGCATCTTCTCGTACATGTAAATGCGTAAGCACTTTTACTGTCTGATTAACTTCAGGAAGTTTTGAATAGGTCGAAAGCGGTATTAAAAGCTCATAGCCAATACCATCGACCGCTACTACTGCAACGGTCGGATGTTTTTCAATAAGGGTGCCTTCTAAAAAAGCAAACATGGTACCTCTTTAACGCGTTACACACATATTATTAATGTGACATATTGCCAACGCCAGTGCATCTGCTGCATCAGGTGGGGGAAGTTCCTTTAAATGTAAAATCTGTTTCACCATACTCTGAACTTGAATTTTAGCTGCTCTGCCAAAACCGCATACGGCATTTTTTACTCGTGTTGGCGGATATTCAAAAACCGCAATATTCTGTTGCATTGCCGCGAGAATAACTGAACATCGTGCTTCGCCGATGCGTATTGCTGATTTAAAACTCACACCAAAGAAAACATCTTCTAAGGCTACGACATCAGGCTGCCAGGTCTCAAATATGTGTAATGCTTCATTCTGTATTCTTTGCAGCTTTTTATGTAAGGAGAGCTTTCTATTAATAGTAACCGTCTTATAGAAAAGAGCTTCGAGCGTATCCTTCTTTCTTTCAATGAGCCCAATCCCCATTTTAAAGGTTCCCGGATCAATGCCCATTACTTTAACACTCACTGTTCCCTCCC
The DNA here is from genome assembly GCA_018823795.1 of Candidatus Omnitrophota bacterium. Taxonomy (GTDB): domain Bacteria; phylum Omnitrophota; class Omnitrophia; order JAHJGZ01; family JAHJGZ01; genus JAHJGZ01. The sequence goes on along the minus strand of JAHJGZ010000081.1, from coordinate 105,614 downwards.
GATTAATAAGCGCATGATTTATGGAGCTTACAGAGCGACATAAATCACAGCTTCATTTATATATATTCCTCGAGATCCCTAATAATTCTTTTCTTTTCCTTTGAAAGTTTCTTGATCTTTTTAACCCCTGCTTTAACTTTCTTCACTTTCTCCTCAATCTCATCAAGAACGGGTTGCGGTTCAAATTTAACATCCCCGGGTGTAATAAAACTTTTATCTTGTATAGCCTCAATCAGGTGATTAATATCGCCTGCCCGCTCTTTTAAAATATCAAGGATCGGACCACTTTTTTGCTCCCCATTCAGGGTCGCTACTATTTCAGACAGTTCTGCCTGCCATCGTTGTATTTTTGCAATAATCATTTCCTTATTCATGGTATATACCCTCTCTTGTTATACTATTCAATATCGTTCATCACTTCATCAGGAATCTCAAAATTCGCATACACATTTTGTATATCTTCATGATCTTCAAGTATTTCTACTAATTTAAGAACCCGTTTCGCTTCATCCACGGTAAGCGGTATTTCATTTTTTGGAATATACGTTAAATCTGACGATTGTATCGGAATAGCATTATCAGCTATTGTCTTTCTAATATTTTCAAAATCCTGCGGTGCAGTAATGATTTCAAAAACGTCTTTATCTTTACTAAAATCCTCTGCCCCTGCATCAATAGCGATTTCCATCAATCTATCTTCCTTTATCTCATCCGCTGTAACGACAATTAACCCTTTTGATTCAAAAAGCCATGCTACACAGCCAACACCAGCCATATTCCCGTTATTTTTAGAAAAAAGGTTTCGCACCTCAGCCGTCGTTCTATTTTTATTATCGGTCAAACATTGAACGTAAATGGCCACGCCTTTAGGACCATATCCTTCATAAAACACTTCTTCATAGGTAATCCCTTCTAACTCACCGGTTCCCTTCTTTATTGCCCGGTCAATATTATCATTTGGCATATTTGCATTTTTTGCTGAGGTGATAGCAGTCCGTAACGCCGGATTTGCATTCGGATCTCCACCACTTTGACGGGCCGCAACGGTAATAGCCTTGATAAGTTTTGTAAATAACTTACCCCGTTTAGCATCGGCTGCCCCTTTTTTATGTTTTATGCTACTCCATCGTGAATGTCCTGACATGTAAAACTCCTTTACCCCGTTAGAGATAGGAAACGCAGCATTCTTGTACGAAACGTTTCCGTATTTTTATATCATCGTAATAATTTTATGTCTTTTGAAATTAACCTATACTACGTTTATCTTGCCGCCACCACATCTCTAACGGGGCTCGTTTCGCACATGCTGCACGTGCCTTTTACGACATAAACCATATGTGCGAATTAAATCCCCACACCAATTATTTCAAATTCTGCGTAAATATCCCTCACACAATTGGTGTGGGGATAAATTCAGCCCTAAAAGTTACGATCACTTCGCCTACCTACCGGCAGGCAGGTTCCGCAACTTTTGGCTTCATTTATTGTTTTTCTCATCGTTAAAAAATCGTTCGTTTCCCGTACATCGTGTACGCGTATCATCTCGGCACCACCATCAACAGCACCTGCCACCGACGCTAAGGTCCCTGCCAAACGCTCGTTCACCGTACGATTCAAAACTTTTCCAATAAACGATTTCCGTGAAGGCCCAATAAGAAGAGGCCTTTTCAAAACATGAAACTTTTTTATATTCCTAATAATCTCTAAATTTTGTTTTACCGTCTTCGAAAACCCAATGCCGGGATCAACAATAATGTGATCAAATGCCACTCCCGCAGAACGTGCAATCTGCATGCGGCCCCTCAATTCCTTGATCACCTCTCTGACACAGTCTTTATATGCCGTATACTTCTGCATTGTTGCTGGTTCTCCGCGCATATGCATGATGACGAGGCCAGCCTTAAACTTTTTAACCACTGATGCCATCGCAGGGTCTTTCGTAAGCCCGCTTATGTCATTAATAATTGCGGCGCCTCTCCGGAGACATTCATATGCAACATCTGATTTGGTCGTATCAATCGAAATCGGAATTTTGATTTTACGCACCACTTTGTCTAAAACAGGAATAATTCTTTTTAGTTCTTCAGATGCTGATATGCCTGCTGAACCAGGACGCGTCGATTCAGCACCGATATCAATAATAGCTGCCCCTTCAGCTTCAATCTCAAGCGCTCGTCGGTACGCAGCGTTTTTCTTAAAATAACGCTTCCCTTCTGAGAAAGAATCCGGAGTGATATTTAAAATCCCCACAATGAGGACTTTGTTTTTTTTTGAAAAATCAATTCGATATCGTCGAGCCTTAAACAACACGTTAAAAGACCATTACTCTTTTTCTATTCCATTATTACCGTTAGTGTCGCCTTGGTGAAAATCCAATTGCTTGTTTTCTTTATTTTGCTGTTTTTGTGTCTTTTTTACCTGTTTTGTTTTCTTTTTATCGTATATGTCGCTATCCTCTTCGAGCGGGACACCGACTATCTTTCGAACTTCATCACCATCCAACACTTCCCGCTCAAGCAATGCTTTTGCTAATGTGTCCAATTTATCCCGATGTTCGGCAAGTAACTCCGTTGCATTTTTTTTACACTCATCAATAATACGTTTAACTTCTTCGTCAATTGTAATTGCCGTTTGCTCGGAGTAATCACGTTCAGCAAACATGTCTCTGCCGAGAAATATTTCTCTATCCCGTCTTCCAAATTTAATACTTCCCATTCTTTCACTCATGCCATACACGCATACCATCATTTTTGCACAGTCGGTCGCACGATCAATATCATCAAGCGCTCCCGATGAGATATCATTGAGCGCGACTTCTTCGGCAACTCGTCCTCCTAATAAAATAGTGATTGCTTTTATTAATTCCTTTTTCGTTTTTAAATATCTATCTTCAAAAGGAAGCTGCATGGTATACCCCATTGCCCGACCTCGTGGAATTATGGTGACTTTATGTAATGGATTTTCGTCTTTTAAAAGAAGTCCTATTAAGGCGTGTCCTGATTCATGATATGCAGTAATTTTCTTTTCCCCTTTTGAGATCACTCTACTTTTTCGTTCCGGTCCCGCCATAACCTTTTCAATCGATGTCTCCATTTCATCTTGGCCGACTGTCTCTTTATTAAAACGAGCGGCAAGGAGCGCTGCCTCGTTCACTAAGTTTGCCAAATCAGCCCCTGAGAAACCGGATGTCTGCTGTGCAATCCTTTTAAAATCCATATCTTTTGCCAAGGTTACATTCCGTACATGCACCTTCAAGATTGCTTCGCGTCCATTAATATCCGGCCGATCAACCACTATTTGCCGATCAAATCGACCGGGACGCATAAGGGCAGAATCAAGCACATCGGGTCTATTCGTAGCACCAATCAGGATGACCCCTTCTTGTGTATCAAAACCATCCATTTCAGAAAGGAGCGCATTTAATGTTTGTTCTCGTTCATCATGGCCACCACCAACACCTGCAAAACGCTGCCGTCCAACAGCATCAATTTCATCAATAAAGATAATCGATCCTTTACCAGACGTCTTCGCACATTTTTTTGCCTTTTCAAAAAGATCCCGCACGCGAGAGGCACCAACGCCAACAAACATTTCAACAAAATCAGAACCGCTAATAGAAAAAAACGGCACTTCCGCTTCCCCAGCAACCGCCTTTGCTAAAAGGGTTTTTCCCGTTCCAGGATGTCCCATTAACAAAACCCCTTTTGGAATTCTTCCTCCTAATTTTTGAAACCTATGGGGATCTTTTAAAAATTCGATTATTTCTTGCAATTCTTCTTTGGCTTCATCAACGCCCGCAACATCCTTAAAGGTTATGCGATTTTTATCTGCCGCTAACTGGCGGGCCCGTGATTTACCAAATGAAAGAAGGCCACCGCCCCCTTTTTGGGCTCCCCGATAAATAAAAAAATAGAAAAAAGCAATTAAAAAGAGGACGGGAAGAAGTGAATAGAGCATATTGCGCCAAAAAATCTTTGGCGGATTAACCGTAAATTCGGGAATGTTTTCCCGTAGCAAAGGAATAAGTTCTAAATCTCCAGGGGCAACGTTCACTTGAAAGTAAACACCGGATTGAAATTTCCCGCGGATTTGATTTTCCACTAATTCACACGACTCGATTTTTCCTGTTTCTCTATTGCGTGCGACAATATTGTAAAACTCACTGTACGATAGTTTTTTTATGACAATTTCCGGAGCAAGGAAAAGTTGCATGACAATTAATGCGGAAACAATCAGTAACGCAAAGAAAATTATCTTATTGCGATCCTTTTCCGTTTTATTGTATTTGCCGAAAAAACTAGGCTTTTGGGACTCTTGATTCTTTTTATCATCAGATTGTTTTTGCTCATCGCTCATAGACACACACTCCTCCTCCAACACGCTTTTTTATCTCAATTCGCAGCCCTTTATTTAACTGCTATAATTTATTCTTAGGAGCAGTACAACCTATCATAACGCTTTTAATAGCTATAGGTTATAAGACTCACTATAAATTGAGCATCATATAAGGAATGAATTATAGCATAAGTTCTCTCTTGTTAACAAGTTGTTAATTTTATTTTATTTATCTTTTTAAGAGAATATCTTAATAAACGCTCAATAGTGCATTTAACTTATTGTCGATAAACATCTTATAATAATATGACGATTGGTGTTTGGTCAATAATACAATGACTGGTAAGACACATACTTCCTCCACTTTGCATTGTCACGTTTTAACCTATCTTATTGTAAATAATTAAGTTAAAAATCTTCTGAGGTGTTTTCCGAATTGAGCTGAGACATGGGAGGGAAAAACAATAAATTTTCAACTTCTTGAGTGCAGTATGCTCAAAAATTACATCATGCCTTTATCTTTGTCTTTCTTCTTCAAACCGCGAAACCACATGACGAAAAGAACGCCAACAATTGCAAGCAGAAACAATACCGGAATATCGACTAAGTTCCTTGTTTGAAAAACAAAGGTCTGTGTGCAGATAACGAGTATTACAACACTAACCGTTATACATAAAAATTTTACTTTTTTATTCATACTCCCCTCTCATATTGTTATAATTTTCATTACTATTATACTAAATCCGCACGGCCTTGGAAAGCCATTCGAGCTATGCGCAATGGTTCTCATCGCAAGAAAAAGAGTCTCTGAGGAGAGCGTGCATGGTATAATAGAGTGAAATTATTGTAATCGAAACTCATACATAGAAGGATAACGATATGAAGAAATATTTTTATTTTACTATTTTTATCATCATATGTTTCGGGAGCATAGCCACTGTCTATGGAGAGAAAATAGAATTTACCAACGGCGACAGCATGGAAGGAAAAATTATCAAAGAAACTGATACAACCGTTACGATACAGTTTCAAGGGGGAACGTTACCTTTTCAAAAAAGCGAAATTAAATCTATTATCCCTTCTTTTTCTTTTGAAGAAGAACTTGACGATGTGCCAGATACACGTGAGGAGAAAAAAGAAAAAGCAGTACCTTCAAAAAAAACTTCATCTCATGCAATGTCCTATGGAGATGTTGATACTGACGCCGAAATGTCATACTTTATTAACTTTTTTGGTAGCCACGATGCATTTCTTGAATCATTTGAAAAATTTAAAAAAACCATTAAAAATAATCCTGATGATTTCGAAACTCGCTATAAATTAGGTTTGTCTCACTTTTATGTAAAAGAATACGAAAAAGCTATTGCTGAATTAACAATAGTTCTTGAACATAATCCCCTCGATCTTGAAACAACACGATATTTAGCATATTCATATTACTTGTTAGGAAACACTGAGATGGCGGTTACCTATTTTAAAAACTATCTTAACGGGCACCATTTTGATACGAAAATAAGGAATCTTTTGGCTGAAGCATATTATCAATCAGGTAATCTAAAAAATGCTCTTATCGAATATAAAACCCTCCTTGAATTCACCCCTTCAGATAGACTGCTCTTACTGAATGTGGCAAAGATTTATTCCACGCTCGGTAACATAGATAAAGCAGATGAATTCCGTAACAAAGCGCAAGAGATTCAGGCTGTTCACCGCTAATGCAATACTCTTCATAAGGATACTTCGTATACCTAACGGTCATTTCAGAAATAATCCACTCAGCATACTTGTGGGAGGCGTTTTATACGATAAGAGAATGCCTTGCCTAAAGTTACACGCTGATTATGCCGTAAGTATAGAGAGGAATACATGAAAGGAGTCATATCATGGCAGGCATAAAAACGTCAAAATTGAGATTGCAGAAAAATCTTAAACTGTCCTTAAACTCATTTATTACAAAAAATACTTTTACGTTAAAAGAGTTGCAACTCCTTGAAAAAAATCTTCGTCCCTTTCCGTTATCGCATAAAAAGCATGCTGTTGGATAAAAACGCTCACGTGGTAGGGAGATGGTAGGCGACTGTACACGGTATTCAACGTTTGTCCCGCACTAACGGAACAAATCGAACCGGAATAATATTTTCTTCGCGAATACTTCCATCATCATGTTTACGCACGATCTTAAGCATTTGATAGCCCGGTCCTTCATCAACCGGCAACACCATATGACCACCAACTTTCAGTTGCTCGACTAACGGTGGCGGAATATCGTGTGCCGCAGCAGTAATGATAATAACATCAAACGGAGCGTGTTCTTCCCATCCGAGATAGCCATCGCCGACTTTAACATGAATATTTGAATAGCCTAATTGCTGCAAGACATTCTTTGCTCGATACGCAAGTTCCGGAATAATTTCAATGGTATAAACGGTGCTGACGCATTCACCTAAAATGGCTGCTTGATATCCCGATCCTGTCCCGATTTCTAAAACAACATCGTCTTCCTTAAGCCGGGCCCGTTCAGTCATGAGTGCAACAATAAAGGGCTGCGAAATTGTTTGTCCAAAACCTATCGGGAGCGGATAATCTTCATACGCACGTCTTTGTTCTTCAGAAGGAACAAATTCATGCCGCGGAACTTTTTTGAGCGCAGCTAACACCTGCGGACTCTTAATTCCCCGGCGAATAATTTGTTTGGTAACCATTGCCTCACGGTATTTTTGATACTCATCAGTATCAGCATAGGAAGGAGTAGTAATCAGTATCACCCCCATACATACAGCCGCGACAACACGTTTCGTACTCTGCATAATGAAAAAATAGTTACTTCTTTTTAAGTTCGTCCTTAATTTTTTCCCATTCTTTCTTATCGTAATCGGCCTTTTCTAAATCACGCATCGTTTTCTTCTGCCATAACAATTTTTGTTTGGTAATCAAGAACTGGGAAAGAAAGTATACGATGTACACAACAAGTCCAATGCTTAAAATGCGTAAAAGAAATATCCGCAGCATTATTGAACCTCTCGTATGTATTACACGCCCATCAGAACAATACCGTTTTTATTCGCCATTGTTACGACCGTGTCTTGTTCAACTAATATGGTTTTCCCTGCTTCAAATGCTAAAACAGAAGCCTGCGCCTGAATTAAAGATTGAATCGTCATCGGCCCAATAGTTGGAACATCAAAACGCATATCTTGGTTTGGCTTTGCGACTTTCACCACAACGACGCCGCCATGACCGAGTGTGCCACCACGTTTAATTGCCTCATCAGTTCCCTCAATCGCTTCAATAGCTAACACTGCTTTTTCTTTTACCACAACCGATTGTCCAATATCTAAACGCGCACTTTCTTTTGCGAGTGACCACCCAAATTGAATATCCTCATTCTGTGATTTTGTCGGCTTCTTTTTTGTTAAACATCCTCGTCCGGGTAAGCAATCCTCAAGAAAAGACGTTGAATGCAACACATGGATCCCCTTCCCTTCAAAATAGTTACAAAGAGCACTGAGAATAGTATCATCCTGTTTATTCTTAAGGCGCATAAAAAGTAGCATCATGTCCACATCAGGCTTAATATGACCGGAAAAAATATTTGTTTTGGTGATTTTTCCCTCAAAACAAATATTTTCCACAGAATGTTGCTTAAAAAAATGAGCAAGCTTCTTAAGCTCACCTAATTTAACCCACGCAATCTCTGTTGCAGAGAAACCGATCTCTTCAGCTGCCTCTCCTTTAATAGCACCGACAAAAACCTCATGGCCTCTCTGGCGAGCTGCCGCGGAAGCAATGAACGGTAATCTGCCATTTCCGGCAATGATGCCAACTTTTTTCATAAATAAAAATACTCTTTCTGATAGCGCTTATTTACAAATACCTCTTTCAGATTTTTTTAAAAACACAAGGAGAGTATTAATGGTAGGGGTTTTTTGTACGTCCTGCTCAATTTTTAGAATAGCATTTTTCAAGGTAAGTTTGGACTTAAAAATAATTTTAAAAGCTTTTTTCAGTTCAGTTCTTTCTTCTTTCGGTATATGTGCTCTTTCTAACCCAACTGAATTGAGGCCATACGCCCGAACCGGATGTCCGTCAGTCATTATGTAGGGCGGAATATCTTGAACAACCTTTGAACACCCACCAACAATAGAAAGAGTTCCAATGCGTACAAACTGATGAACCGCACTTAATCCTCCAATAATCGCTCTATCCTCAACAATGACATGCCCTGCCAATGTTGCCACGTTCGCTAAGGTCGCATTATTATGTATGGTACAATCATGTGCTACATGGCTGTATGCCATTAAAAGATTATCATCACCGACAACCGTCTCGGTGCCATCACCCGTACCCGGATTCATCGTCACGTATTCTCTGATCTTATTTCTGTTGCCAATGCGGAGATAACTTTTTCCCCCTTTAAACTTTTTATCCTGCGTAATACTACCGATGACAGCACCGGTAAAGATTTCACAGTCTTCACCAATCGTTGTCCATCCTTCAATCGTCACCCGATCGCCGACTTTTGTACGCTCCCCAATGGTAACATTTTTCTTAATAATAGAAAAAGGCCCGACCTCAACGCCGCTTGCCAATTGCGCCCCTTGTTCTAGAATAGCAGTCGGATGAATTTTTATTTTTTCCATAGTTTCACTCATAATACTGTATCCATTATCTATCCATGACCGTAAATTTAACTTCCGCCTCACACACAAGTTTTTCTTCAACATAAGCTTTACACGCACAAATGCCAATTCTTCCTTTTGCGCGAATCATAGTAATATCAAAACGAAGTTGGTCGCCCGGCACAACGGGAGAACGAAATTTTGCTTTATCAATACTCATGAAATAGGCAACCTTATCACCCTGATTTTCTTCTTTTAACATAGTAAGAATGCCGCCAGCCTGAGCCATTGCCTCAATAATTAATACCCCCGGCATAATCGGATGTCCCTCAAAATGCCCTTGAAAGAATGGCTCATTAATAGTCACATTTTTTATCGCAATGATACGTTTCCCCGGTTCAAGGCTAATGACTCTGTCAATTAAAAGAAACGGATACCGGTGTGGCAGGATTTTTTGAATGTCGTTAATGTCAAATTGCCGTTTGTTTATCATGTCAAGCACTCCTTCTTTATTGTCCGCACGAGTGGCCTTTTTCTTTAAGGCAGATAATCTTTTAACGAGTTCAACATTCTGAACGTGTCCCGTGCGGCACGTAATAATATGTCCTTTTAACGGACATCCTAATAAATACAGATCACCGATTAAATCAACCACCTTATGACGGGCTGCTTCATCGGGAAAACGGAGCGTATTGTCAACAGGAACATTATCATCAAAAACTAAGGTGTTTTGATAATTCGCACCTTTCCCATACCCCTGTGCGAGTAATGCGTCTGCCTCTTCTTTTAAACAAAAGGTCCGCGCAGGAGCCAGTTCATTAACAAAGGTCTTCTCATCAACGGTGTAGGTAACAAACTGATCAGACAGTGCCGGATGGTTGTAACTTAGGGTATATGAAATGCGCAGTTCCGGATGAGGCAAAACAACCGTCGATGTCGTCTCTGTTTCCAAGTAAACCGGTTCAGTAACCTCTACAACGTTCTGCTCGGCCGCCTGCTCTTGAGTACCAACGTCTTCAATTTCACGTGCATAGGAGAGCGCACTACCATCAAGAGCGGGTAATTCACTATTATCTATTTTGATAATCGCGTTTGTAATACCGAATGCATTCAGACTTGCCATGAGATGCTCAATAGTCTGGATTTGCTTGGCGCCACATCTCAGTGCTGTTTGCCTTCCTCCAATAATGATGTTATCAACGGTAGCTCGCACCTCGTGCGTCTCTGCATCATCAACATATTTAAAAACAATACCGCTTCCGGGCGGCGCTGGCTCTGCGGTAACGGTAACCGCTTTCCCCGTATGCAACCCCACACCTTTTATGGAAAAGGAACTTTTTAAGGTCTTTTGTTTTCCCATTGTTCAACACTCTTTCGAATTATTTTTTATAATTACTATTAAGGTCTTTTAAAATAGCATCGGTCACATCAAAATCGTCACTGCTGTAAGCAAGCGCACGGTTATTAAAGATTAAATCATATCCTTTTTTCTGCCCATACGTTTTGATCGCCGCATCGAGATCATCAAATATTTCCTTTACCCTCTCATCGCGTACCCCTCGCAAGTCTTTTCTCGTCTCTTCATCAAATGCCTGTAAATCTTTTATTTGCCGATCTATGTCCTCTTGCTTTTTTCGTCGCGCTTCGCCTTCCTCTGCAAGAACGACCATTTCATCTTTCATGCGGCGAATATTTTCAACCAATGCATCACGTTCGATTTGTTTTGCATTCGCTAATTGAGTAATCGCGGCATCGGCATCTTTTGTCTTTTCATAACTATCAAATAATACTTCCATATTAACGTATCCCGTTTTTTCTCCTGCTACACTAATGCCTGAAAAAAGAAAGATACAACACACTGCTACAACACCGATTACGCCATACTTTCTCACTTGTCGATTCATGGTACGCTCTCCTTTAATGAGACCATTACTTACGGTGTCACGATGACAACGTAAGTGATATGGTCGAATTAATACTTTGCCAGTCAGCTGGCAAAGTATATGTTCAGCCAACAAACTTACGTCGCATTCTGCTCCGTAAATTTGGGCTTCACGTATCCCGTTAAACAGCATACAAAAACATTGTCTAATCGGGTTTTGGTGTATACAGACATGTACCCCCACACCAATTCTTGTAAATCTCTTTTCATACAATTAGTGTGGGGATACATTTATCCAGCTGTGCTGGATTCAACCGAGCCACGCGATTAAATACTTTGCCAGCTAGCTGGCAAAGTATAAATTCGGCCATATACTTTATGTCGTCCCCAATGACTCCATAAAGTATGGCCTCATTTAGAATCCACGGCTCAAATTAAATTCAAATCTCCCATTTTTGTCTTTATCATCTTTATTAGCAACGGGAAATCCGTAATAAAACGTTATCGGCCCCAGGGGTGTATTCACCCGCAGTCCCGGACCAATACTGACGGCAATATCACCTGTATCCATCTTAAAAAATTCATAATTAACATGTCCTACATCGATAAATGCCGTACCTTTAAAATTTTCAATAAGTGGAAAAACGTATTCAAGACTACTTAAAAAGAGGGATTCTCCACCGATAGGATCACCACCCCCCGTTGGTCCAACACGCCGGTAATTGTACCCGCGCACGGTTCCCAAACCGCCAGCAAAAAAACGGTCAAACACCGGAACCTGAGAGGAATCGCCAAAGTCATTCGTAAAACCAACTCTATTCCTGAATTCAAAAACATGATCTTTTTTGAAACTGTAAAATTTTGTTGCACCGGCTTGGAGATTGTAATAATCCTGATCCCCACCGACAACGCCGCCGATCATTTCCGCTGACGAACTCAGATACCATCCTGCAGTCGGCGTAAAGACATTATCACGGCTGTCATACACAATCCCTGTTTTTACCCGACTCAACGTATTTTCCTCTCCTGATGCTAGTACATCAGCATGTGCATCAGCGGAGATATCAGTTAATTTGACACTTTCAATGGTGTAGCCAACAAATCCTTTCACGCGATCTGAAAAGTTTTTCCCAAAGGTAAGGCCGATACCACGCCGCCGGGTATCAAAATCTAAATTATTCCCTTCGCGTTCCCAGTTGTACACGTTAATTCCCATAGACACCGGCTTATTTAAAATGTACGGTTCAACAAAAGTAAAATCGAGATCACGGGTAACGCTTCCCACTCTGGCCTTCAACGACACACTCTGCCCCCCGCCGGTTAAGCGTGGCCACTTCATAATATCAAAATTGCGTTGCGCAATTTCTGAAAATCCCATAAATTGGTCGATTGAACTAATCCCCGCGCCAAAGGATAGTTCCCCGGTCTGTTTTTCTGTCACATTAAAAACAACATCGCGTTTATCAGCGGCAGTGCCCGGTTCTGTCTCATAGGAAACTTCTTCAAAAAATCCCAAATTATTTAAACGCGTCTTTGAATACTCAAGTTTTTCACCATCAAATTGTTCTCCGGGACGCACACGCAATTCGCGTCGTATCACCGTATCTTTTGTTTTTGTATTTCCGCGTATGCTCACCTTGTCAACAAAATACAAATCACCTTCGATAATTTTATACTTAATATCGACCCGGCCAGTTGCCTTATTCAAATTTGTCTCAGGATCAATACGTGCATTAATGTACCCACGCTCAAAATAAAACCGGCGCAAGGAATCAAGTTCATTTTGCATGCGCACTTGACTGTAGACTTCACCAGGAAGCATTTCAAGCTTTCCCCAAATTTCACTTTCGACAAAGATTCTATTCCCCACAATTTGAACATCCCCGGTAATGTACTGTTTCCCTTCATCAACAACAATGACAATAACCATTGTATTATCTTTTTTGGCATACTCATATTCCGGCGCCATGGCAACGTCTAAATATCCTTCCTTTTGATAGAGGTAGGTAAGACGTTCTATGTCAGCTTGAAAGTTTTTCTCTTTAAAAACACCTGTACGCCAAAGCCACAGAGCCCTCTTTTTGGTCTTCATCCGTTTTTTCAAGAAGTGCGTCTTAAAGGCAGTTGCCCCATCAAAACGAATGTCGGTAATCTTAAATTTTTGTCCTTCATCAATAATGATAGTCACCGTCGCTGCTTTGGTGCGTTTGTCGACCTGGATATCCGAATCTATCGATACAAATTTAAAGCCTTTATCAAGATATTTTTTCCGAATCTTCGCAATATCTCCTTTTAAGACATGAGGATCTAAAATTTGTCCTTCCTTACTTCCCAGCACTTTCTGTAAAGTAGTCTCTTTAATTGTCTCATTTCCCTGAATAATAATTTTTTCCACTACCGACTTTTCATCAACCACAACAACCACGCTAAAATTAGTGCCGTCAGGGATTAAATCAAATCGTACATCTTGAAAATAGCCGGTACCATACAGCCGTTTGATATCCTCATTAATAACATCGTGGGATAATTCATTACCTTTTTGCGTTTGGATCTTATTGATAATAGTGTTTGAACTGACAATGTAGTTTCCCGTAACCACCACGTCAGACACATAGGGTAGATAGTCCTCTTCCGGCAGGTAATCTTCCTGCTCCGACTCTTCCGTCTGTTGTGCACATACGTTACTGCCCATACAAAGATATGCACCCATGCATACGATGGCAAAGCCGATGATGTACAATATTTTTTTCTTTTCCCTTTTTCCCATAGTGTGTAACATCCTGTTTTGAAACATTAAAAAATATTTTTTACTCCATTAATAATTATACTCATTATCGTCATCGCGCATAGACAAATTTTCAAAACGAGTCAGTTCTTTTAAAAATGCTAACTGGATTGATCCCACCGGTCCATTGCGTTGCTTTGCAATAATAATTTCTGCCTTGCCTTTATTTTCCGGTGTGGGGTTGTAATATTCTTCCCGTATTAAGAGAAGCACCACGTCTGCATCTTGTTCAATCGACCCTGACTCTCTGAGGTCAGAAAGCTGCGGCCGTTTCTCTTGACGAGCCTCAACAGCACGAGAAAGCTGACTCACCGCAATCACCGGAACTTTAATCTCACGCGCAAGTGCTTTAAGACGCCGTGAAATTTCAGTAATTTATTGCTGCCTATTTTCTACCCGCCCGCCACTATGCATTAATTGTAAATAATCAATAACAATAAGTTGAATATCGTGTTTCGACTTAAGCCGTCGCGCTTTTGCCCTGATTTCAAACGCCGTCATCGACGGTGAATCATCAATGTAAATAGGCGCCTCAGACAGTTTCCCCGCCGCACTGGTTAATTTCGGCCAATCTTTGGTAGAAAGAAAGCCGGTGCGCACATGCTGTGCATTGACCCGGGCGCGTGAACATAAAAGGCGTTGCACTAACTGCTCTCTGCTCATTTCGAGAGAAAAATAGGCAACCGGAATTTTATTATCAACGGCAACGTGTTCACATATTGATAAGGCAAGTGCGGATTTCCCCATCGATGGACGGCCGGCAACAATAACTAAATCCGCTTTATGAAATCCGGATGTCATTTCATCAAGTTTAAAAAACCCCGTGGGAATCCCGGTCACCAGCTCTTTGCGCTGATACAACGAATCGATCGTTTCAATGCTATCTTTGATCAAATCCTTAATACAAAGAACTTGTCCCTCCACCTTTTGTCCGCTAATCTGAAAAATTCGATTTTCCGCTGCATCCAATACCGTATCGACATCACCGCTGGGGTCATAGGATTCTTCAACGATCTGTGTTGCTGCAGCAATTAATGAGCGGAGGAAAAACTTTTCTTTAACGATCTGCGCATGTTGCATGATATGCGCCGAGGTAGAAACCATATTCGTCAGTTCTGAAAGATAGGCTCCCCCCTGCACCACATCTAACTCTTTGCGTGCCTTGAGGCCTTCGGTAACCGTGATCAAATCGACCGGACGTCCTTTATCAAAAAGATCAAACATCACACGAAATAATTTTTGATGAGATTCGAGATAGAAATAGTCCGGACGGAGCATTTCAATAACTTTATTAATTGAATCGGGAGCACAAAGAATGGCGCCTAAAACACCGGCTTCTGCTTCGATATTTTGTGGGGGCAGCTTTTCAGTAACAACCATAGGTTAGTATACTCTTTCTAAAAAGATGACGCGTTGCGGGCTTATCTCAAATGAAAGATCAATCTACTGCCAAGCATTATTCCTTGACGACCCACACTTTTAGTGATGTTTTAACGTCGGGGTGGAGCTCCACCGTAACGGTGTAAATGCCAAGTTTTTTGATTGGCTCTTCAAAACTGATTTTTCGCTTATCGATCTCAACACCTTCGAGTGCTAATGCTTTTTGAATATCAACATTTGTTACGGTGCCATACAATTTATCTTCTTCGCCTGCTTGAACGCTAATAGTACATGACATTTTTTCGATTTTTTCTGCAAGCTGGACGAAACTTTGTTTTTCTTTCTCTCTGCGGCGATCGGCTAAACGTATCTGATCTTCTACTATTTTACGATTATTTTTTGTACACAGCACTGCCAGCTTACGCGGCATAAGGTAATTACGCAGATAACCGTCTTTCACCTTGACAACATCGCCGGTTTTACCTACCTTTTCAACATCCGCTAATAAAATTATTTCCATCGTTTTTAATCCTCTCTTTTATCAGTAACGACTATCATCATCCTTTAGCCCGTCTGAAAGGGCATCAGCGCAGAATGGCGGGCACATTTTATCGCACGTGCTACCATTCGCTGATGTTTTGAACAACATCCGGTCATTCGTTGCGGAAGAATTTTCCCCCGTTCAGTCGTAAAGGTCTGCAGGAATGCTACATCTTTGTAATCGATACCACTACTTGTTTTTTTACAAAATTTACAAGGCCCCGCTTTGGGACTTCTCCATGATTTCTCAAACTTGTCTTCAAACATTCTCTCTCCTTACGTATGTTATTACTCATTTTAAATGCTACTTTTTATTGCAAAACGCTGTCGCTATTCATTAAAAAGGAACTTCATCATCAGGAGACAATTCATTGGGGGTAATATTAATAGACTGTCCTTCATCACCCGCTGCAAATGAATCATCAACGATCATCTCTTCTTTGCTGCTTTTCGCAGGCGTGTGCGGTGCCTCTTTTCGCCCACTGCCACTGCGGGCCAAAAACTGAACACTTTGTGCAACAATTTCCATCGTTGTTCGTTTTGAACCGTCTTGTGCTTGCCAATTGCGGCTCTGTAATCGCCCTTCAACAAAAACAGAACTTCCCTTTTTCAAATATTCATTGCACACTTCAGCCCGTTTTCCCCAAGTAACCACTCTCAGGAAAGTTGCTTCTTCCTTTTTTTCTCCCGCTTGATCTTTGTACACCCTGTTCACCGCGACGGTGAATGATGTAACAGCCTGTCCTGAGGGGACATACCGCAATTCCGGATCACGGGTCAAATTACCAATAACAAAAACCTTATTTAAATTCGCTGCCATGGTTTCGGACTCCTTTATTATGCAACCGCTGCTTTTTCCTTTTTTACAATAAGATTAAACCGTAATAGCGTTTCCTTAAGGTTTAACACATTATTGAATTCTTTTACCTTGGTCGTATCAAGCGTAAAATCAAGAATAATGTAGTGTCCTTCTTTTCTCCTTTTGATTCGATACCCCAGAACTGTTTTTTTAGGAACAGATTTATTGCTTACGTTACCTCCATTATTCTTAATGAAATCTTCGGCCGTTTTTATCTCTTGCGTCAACACCGTTTCATCTAACGTCGGATCAAAAATTAATATGCATTCATACTGTCTTACCATTGGTTTTACCCATCCCCCATTTCTTGTACTATTGTACCTGTTTATTTACTCAATCAGCCCCTCTTTTATCGTGCTCAAAGTGCGGTATTCTAACACATAGTTTTTGTGATATCAAGAAATTTAATAGCTTCCGCAGCAATGGGTTAGGATAACCAACCCTTCTTTTATTCTATGCCTTAAACTGCTACATACATGCGGCAGTTCCCTTTTCACACCAGCGCACAATGACCTCTTTAACCGCCTCTAATATCTCGGGAACTTGTCCTGCTTCTTCTTTAGAAAAATTACCGAGGACATGTGACGTTAAGCAACCCTCGTGCAAGGGTTTATCAATACCCACGCGTAACCGCGCAAACAGGGGAGTTTCTAACGAAACAATAATGGAATGCAAACCATTATGCCCGCCAGCACTGCCTTGCTTACGGATGCGCATCTTTCCAAAAGAAAGATGAACATCATCAACAATCACTAAAAGATCATGCTGAAAATCGATATCGTAATAATCAATAAATGAACGAACCGCTTTTCCGCTTAAATTCATAAAGGTAAGCGGTTTCACTAATACGATCTGTTCGCCACCCAACGTAACGACGGTATGCAACGCATTAAATTTTCGCTTCGCAATTTTGACCTTACAATGATGCGCTACACTATCTAATGCTAAAAAGCCGAGATTGTGACGATTCTTCTTGTACGTTCTTCCCGGATTACCTAACCCAACGATTAATTTCATAACAATACACAAGCGCCAGAGCGCTCCACTATCACACACATTTTATTCTGCTGCTGCTGCTGCTGCTTCACCCTCGGGTTCTGCTTTACCCTTTTTAATAACTTCAGGTTCCTGAACCGTCCCTTCAGCACCTTCAACAGCTTCACCTTCTGTAGGAACTGCTTCAACCTCAGTTTTCGGCGTCAGAACAACGATCACCGTCGCCTCAGGGTCTTCTAAACATTCCACCCCTTCAGGGAAAACCAATTCCTTCACATGAATACTGTCATTAATTTTAAGGGCTTCGACAGAAACATCAATACGGTCCGGAATTTTTGTGGGAAGACATTCAACCTCAACTTCCCGGCGGACGACATCAAGAATACCGCCCTCCTTCGTCCCTTCAGCTTCCCCTTTTGTGTGTATGTGTACACGAACACGCACTTTTTCTGTTAAGGAAATAACGCTGAAATCGACGTGGTCAATCTGATCAGTAATTATCGAGTGTTGTACGTCTTTAATAATAACCGTCGTGTCTTTACTCGCATCGTCGGCAAACTTCAACTGTATGAGAATATTCTCACCGGCGCTCGTATGCAACGCGTGTTCTAGTTCACCGCGTGCCACTTGAATAGACGTTGCCGTTGTCCCGCGTCCATACACAATAGCAGGGATAATTTCTTTCTTTCGTAATCGTTTGGGATGACGGCCTCCGATAATCGACCGCACTTTTGCCTGTAAATCTATTGTTGCCATGATACTGCTCCTCTCTTCTTAACGAATGTTAGTTGTACCTTTTATGCCTCCACCGACGCACGAGCAAATAACGAACTCACCGATGTATTTTCATGAATGCGTTTAATTGCCTCGGCAAGAAGTGGTGCTACCGAAAGTACTGTTATTTTTTTTGATCTTTTCTCGTTTGAAATCGGAATGGTATCCGACGTAATAAATTCCTTTATGACGCTTGATTTCAACCGCACAGCAGCAGGCCCGGCTAATACCGGATGAACGACTGCCGCATAAATATCGTGTGCCCCAAATTTTTTCAACGCAGATGCCGCTTCGACCAACGATCCACCCGTTGAAACTAAATCATCGACGAGAATGACATTCTTATCTTTTACTTCACCAATTAAATTCATTACCTTGACCGAATGTTCATCTTCCCGCCGCTTATCAATAATGGCCAGCGGCGCCTTCAACATATTTGAATACGCACGCGCCATTTTAATCCCGCCCACATCGGGGGTCACCACAACAAGATTCTTTATTTTTTTCGATCTGAGGTAGCCAATAAGAACCTTAATGGAATACAAATGATCCACCGGAATATCAAAGAATCCCTGAATCTGGCCGGCATGCAGATCCATCGTCAATATTCTGTTCGCACCGGCGGTCACCAAAAGATTCGCGATTAACTTTGCCGTAATCGGAACCCGCGGCCGATCTTTTCGATCCTGCCGTGCATAAGCGTAATAGGGCAACACTGCCGTGATGCGCTCAGCCGATGCCCGTTTGGCCGCATCGATCAAGCAGAAAAGTTCCATTAAATGATCATTAACCGGCGTACACATAGACTGAATAATAAAGATATCGCGTCCGCGGATATTTTCTTTGAGTTGTACCTTAATTTCCCCCTCAGGAAACCGTCCGATCACTGATTTTCCTAACGGCACCCCTAATTCTTTACATATCGATCCACTTAACGAGCGATTTGCATTACCACTCAAAATGGTTAATGAATTTTTCATTGGCAGCACCCTCTTTTTCTTTTTCTTTTTTAGCTCTGTTAACAACACTCTTTATTTAATAATGCGGGCCGGAATACCAACAGCGGTCCTCCGTCGCGGTATGTTTCTCCCCTTTGGAACAACGGTCCCCGCACCGGTCTTTGCCTCTTTACCAACAGTAAGCGGTGCGACTAAAATCGTATCAGAACCAATAAATGCCTTATCACCAATCTTTGTTTTATGTTTCTTTATGCCGTCATAGTTTGCCGTAATCGTACCCGCCCCAATATTGACCTGACGACCGATGGTCGCATCACCGATGTAACTTAAATGTTTAATCCTCGTTTTCTGTCCAATACGAGACCGTACAATTTCAACGAACGATCCGATATGAGCATCATCCTTGATGAACGAATGGGAACAAATTTTACAAAACGGGCCGATGGTACACCCTGCACCAATACGGACATTTTTTTCAATGTAGGTGTACGGATAAATACAGGTATCACGCCCAATCGCTACCCCATCTTCAATGTAAGTATTTGCCGGATCGACAACGGTCACGCCCTTTCTTTGATGTTCACGGATAATCACGGCCTGGAGACTCTTTTGAATTGCTGAGAGCTGCACACGGTCGTTGACCCCTAAAATTGCATGCGTGCCGTCGATATTAAAACAACCGACATTTTTTTGTTTCTGAAGATACATATCGACAACGGATGTTAAATAGTATTCCTTTTTTCTATTATTCTTCTTCACCCCTTTTAAGTATGAAAAAAGATTTTTGCTCTTAAAAAGGTAAATGCCGGTATTGATTTCCTTTATTTTCCGCTCACTCGGCGTTGCATCAAGCTCTTCGCGAATCGCAACAACCTTTTCGTTGGACTCCCGTACAATGCGTCCATACCCAAAGGGGTTGTCCAAAGTGGTCGTCAGGATACTCATCTCAACGCAACGTTTTGCATGAAACGTGAAAAATTGCCTCAGAACGGTTTTATCTTCAAAAAACACATCACCGTCCAATACCAAAATGTCGCCGTTAAAGGAGCGTAATTTTTGCGCACTGACTAACAGTGCGTGCCCCGTGCCCAGTTGTCGCGCCTGTTCAACAATCTCAACACGCTCATTTTTTAAACAATCCACCACCAGATCTTTTCGGTAGCCCGCTACCACAACTATTTTTTTTATCCCTGCCCGTTTTACCTGCCGCACCACATGAAGAATAAGCGGCACGCCGCAGACTTTGTGCACTACTTTTGGCAGCGCCGATTTCATCCGCGTCCCCTTACCTGCTGCTAATATGACTGCTGCAATATCTTTCATAAAAAAACTATCCTTTAATTCCTGAAAGTTTAATACCTTCCACAAAAAAGCGTTGGCAGAATAAAAAAACCACAATAATCGGCAGCACATACATTGCGGAGGCAGCCATGAGCATGGTGTAATTCGTATGATACTGCGACTGAAAATACGACAACAGGACCGGCAACGTGTATTTCTCCTGCGAATTAAGAACGATGAGCGGCCACATGAAATTCATCCATGCTCCCATAAACGTAAACGTCCCTAACGTTGCGAGCGCTGGTTTTGACAGGGGAAGAATAATCCGCCAATAAATCCCCAAAAGAGAACACCCGTCTATTTTGGCAGCATCTTCTAAATCTGCCGGCAACGTCATAAAAAACTGCCGCAACATAAAGGTACCATACGCGGTAAAAATTCCCGGGATAATCACCGCTTTGTACGTATCGACCCACCCCATCGTCCGCAAGAGGATGTAGACCGGTATCATCGTTACCGCCCCCGGTATCATCATCGTCGCCAGATACACAAAAAAGATTTTATCTCTGCCTTTAAAATGAAGCCGTGCAAATGAATACCCGGCAAGTGAACTCGTCAGCAACACGCCGACAGTCGTTAACACAGAAACAAAAATGCTATTGAGATACGCACGACCAAACGGTAACACCCGTTGCGTCCACACATTCACATAATTCCCGATTTCGAATCCACTCGGCGCCCAGTACTGCCACCAGTGTTCCTTCTCTTGCCACAGATCACGGAGCGGTGAAAGAGAAGTATTAATCATCCAGATAAAAGGATACAGCATCACCAGTGCACCGAGCGAGATTAAGGCGTATCTGATTATCTTTTTCACACGCTCTTTTTTTTGTCGGTGCGCACGTGCCATGGCACCATTGTCTATCCGTTGCTGATTATTAATAGTGAACACGTTTGCCTCCCGCCCGCCAGTTAAGGAGCGTAAATATCAGAATAATAATAAATAACACCCACGAAATCGCCGCCGCATATCCCATGTAATGCCAGCTGAACGCATTTTCATAAATGTAAAACATAATGGTCGTCGTTGCATGATTCGGTCCGCCACCGGTCATGATGTAAGCTGCATCGAATCCTGATTGAAAACCGCCGATAATACTCATAATCATAATAAAAAAAGTGGTCGGTGAAATCATAGGCCACGTAATATGCCAAAATTTCTGCCAGCCGTTCGCTCCGTCAATATCCGCCGCTTCGTACAGCGCACGGGGCACCCCCTGGAGTGCTGCCAAATACAGAATCATATTGGGACCTCCCACCGTCTGCCAGATGCCCATAATGACCAACGCCGGTTTAGCCCATTTCTCATTCGTGAGCCACGGAACCCCTTGTAGATTGACATGAATGAGATCGCCAAATTGGCGAATTATGGTGTTTAAAAGTCCGATATCGGTATTGTAAATCCAACGCCACAGAACAAAAATAGCAACACCTGAGCTAATGGTGGGGAGAAAATAAATCGTCCGGTAAAAGACTATTCCCCGAATACTTTTGTTTAACATAACCGCCAGTCCGAGGGAGGCGAAAATACTCACCGGAATAGCAAGCATGAGAAAGACCGTATTGTAACAATAATACCAAAATTCTTTATCCTGAATGAGCTTGACGAAATTTTCCAGCCCGACAAAATGGGCAGGCGTGAGTAAATCCCATTGGTAAAAAGCAAGCCCGAAAGAAACAATTACCGGAATCGAGGTAAACACAAGAAACCCCAAAAAATTAGGAAGCAAAAATGCGTATCCACCCAACGTCTCTTTTGCTGTTGCGCTTAATTTGATCCCTTTCATTCCCCGCACCTACTCGCTTTTTTCAGGCAGTTTTTTCTTTTTTCTCATCATCGCTCACATCTTTTGCCCGAATAAGTTTTGGTTCCTTTTTTTTCTTTACGGTGTCTTCATCAATGATACATTCAACCACCTGCTCTTCAGATGGTAAGTTGTACATGACGTCCAACATAATATCTTCCAAAATGGAACGCAGTGCCCGTGCCCCGGTTTTTTTCTTAAGCGCGGCTCGCGCAATCTCTTGGAGCGCGTCTTCGGTAAAGTTTAGGGCAACATTTTCCATTTTAAAATACTGCGCGTACTGCTTTATTAATGCATTTTTCGGTTTCGTCAAAACCTGCACTAAATCCTCCTCCGAAAGGCTGTCGAACGTCGTTATGATGGGAAACCGTCCGATAAATTCAGGAATAAAGCCATATTTGAGAAGATCTTCTGTTTCGACATGGCGAAGAACATCACCGATATTTTTATCTTTTTTGCTGATCGCCTCAGAACCAAAACCCATGGTTTTTTTGGCACTTCTTCGTTCAATAAGTTTATCGAGATTTGAGAACGCGCCGCCGCAAATAAAAAGAATATTTTTCGTATCGATCTGAATGTATTCCTGCTGCGGATGTTTGCGTCCGCCCTGCGGAGGAACATTACTCGTCGTACCTTCTAAAATCTTCAGGAGCGCCTGTTGCACCCCTTCGCCTGACACATCACGCGTAATTGAAACATTATCAGATGTCTTTGCAATTTTATCTATTTCATCAATGTAGACAATACCCATCCGTGCTCGACGAGCATCAAAATTGGCGGTCTGCAGAAGTCTGAGCAAAACATTTTCGACATCTTCACCAACATAGCCCGCTTCAGTCAGGGTTGTTGCATCACAAATGGCAAGGGGCACATCAAGCAGTTTCGCCAGAGTCCGTGCCAGAAGCGTTTTTCCGCAACCGGTCGGCCCGATGAGAAGAATATTACTCTTCTCAAGTTCGACATCATCGATGGTCGCCTCGCTCATGATCCTTTTGTAATGATTGTGAACGCCGACCGCAAGTTGCTTTTTCGCCCGTTCCTGCCCGATGACATATTTATCGAGCTGCTCTTTTATGGTGCGTGGTTTTGGAATGTGCAGCTCCGGGGGGGTGTCCGTCCCTTTCTTTTTGCCGGTCTCTTTTTCAAGGATTTCGTAGCAAATAGCAACACAAATATCGCAAATGTAGACCCCGGGGCCTGCAAAAATCTTTTTTATTTCTTTTTTCTTATCTCGTCCGCAAAATGAACATCGTTCCGTCATAAGTCATTATTCCTTATTATGAAAAGTTTTTTATCCTGTGCCCTAATTATGAAACGCCTACCGATGACCTTTTCATCATGATAGGCGGTCGTTGGCACATACGCACGTGTTCTATTTAAAAATCAAGCTCTGTGTTGACCCCAACTTTATTGGCTGCCCGGCGTGGATTCGAACCACGAAAGACGGCTCCAAAAGCCGTTGTGTTACCATTACACTACCGGGCAATAAAAATAAGAGGAAACCTTGTCTCGCTCAGCAGTATTCTTTTAGAACGCATCATCCACTGGAGGAACATGACCGCCTGAGCCGGCATCAGAAGGCTTATCAGAAGACGGATTTTTCGTATGAGTGTAGTTGCTCCCAGAATCATACGCATCGAGCACAGCCTTTTGGATAACTTCCCGAAATGCTAACGTAATAGGATGGGCAATGTCTTTATGTTCATCCTGTCGTGAAACATTCGTCCGCACTTCTAAAGTTTTGCCACAATTGTTACAATGCTTACTCCGTACGACATTACGATGCCCGCAACCCTGGCATGGCTCTTTCATTCGGCGTGAGGGCATTGCAACGAACGGTCCTTTAGTTCCGTCAATAACTTTGAGATCGCGCACAACAAAGCAATCATCAAAAGTTACTGTTGCAAACGCTTTTAATTTCTTATCACTTGTGTCTTTCCTGAAGATTTTCACCTCTGTGATATCCACGGTGTGTACTCCTTACTTTTCACTGTTGTTAGTGTAACGTTTGACAAACAATTGTCTTGAATCCTCTATGTTCTAAAAGCCGCTCACGAGCTGCTTGTACTTCTCTTTTATTCTTGAACAGCGCAAATACGGTCGGCCCACTGCCGGTCATTGCACAGGCAGACGCGCCACACTCTTTTATCGAACGTAGAATATCCTTAACTTCTGGCATTAAAGAACATGCAACCGACGTCAAATCATTCTTCAACGCCTTCCCCAGGGACACAAGTTTCCCTTGCTTAAAATTGAGAGAAAGTATTGTAACTTCACGACTTAGTTTTGTCAAGCTCATTCGAAATCCGGCCAGATAATTAAATGCTTTGTAAACCTTTTTGGTCGAAAGCTTTTTCTCATAAATCACCAATAGAATCCAATACTTACGTCTTACGGGCAGATTAATAAGAAGATCCCCTCTTTCAACCCCCAGTGCAACCGGATATTTATGCAGAAAAAATGGTACATCAGCCCCGATTTTTTTACCTAACTCTAACAGTTGAAATTGGTTAAGCCCCAATTTAAATAATCTATTCATCCCCAAAAGGGTGTAGGCCGCATCAGCTGAGGCACCGCCAAGGCCAGACCCAGCCGGAATGCGTTTAGTAAGATGAACGTGAAGAGCCCCTTTGAAACGGGTGGAACTTTTAAGAAGCCGGTATGCTTTGTAAATGGTGTTTTCTTTGACTGAACACGGCGTAATCCCGTCAATAATCAGACGAAACCCTTTTGCTTTTTTTAAGGTAAGACGATCGTAGAGATTAATTTTTTGAAATATCGTACACAGACTATTGTAGCCGTCTTTTCTCTTTCCGGTAAGCCGCAAATACAGGTTAATTTTGGCAGGAACATTAACGGTAAGTGAATTCATAGAATCATCCGCTTTTCACAGTGAAAGGATAAAGGATAAAAGATAAAGTAAAAAGGGGAAAGTGTATGCTTTGGGTCAAAAGCGACTATTTTTTCCTTTTTCCTTTTTCCTTGTTACTTGCTTTTTATGAGTTCTTCTGCTGCTTTGGCAATTGACGTGGCGGACAATTCATATTCGACCATGAGATCCTTCGGATCTCCGGACTGGCCGAAACGATCGAGTACGCCGATAAATTTTTGGGGGACCGGATAGTGCGTGCTCAAATACTCGGCAACCGCACTTCCCAAGCCGCCAATGATGCTGTGTTCTTCGCAACTCACAATACGTCCGGTCTTTCTCACCGACTTCTCAAGCGTCTCACCATCAAGCGGCTTGATGCTCGACATATTAATAACTTCTGCTCGAATGTTTTTTTGCTCTAACAGTTCGCATGCCTTCAGCGCCTCTTCAACCATGATACCGCATGCGGCAATAGTAATGTCGGTCCCTTCCCGGACGACATCAGATTTTCCAATAGTAAATTCTTCTCCGGTCCAAATCGTCGGCACCTTCGGCCTTCCCAGGCGAATAAAAACCGGCCCCTTGTACGCAACCGCCGCTTTCACCGCAGCAACCGCTTCCGGCGCATCACAGGGAACAATGACCACCATTTTAGGAATCGCACGCATCAAGGTAATATCTTCCAGCGATTGATGGGATACCCCATCCGGCCCGACTGAAATACCGCCATGCGTGACGACAATCTTTACATTAAGACCACACACCGCAACCGTATTACGAATCTGCTCCCAGGCGCGGCCTGATGCAAAAATCGAAAAGGTGCTGATAAAAGGAATTTTCCCGCTCGCCGCTAGTCCGGCGGCAATCCCGACCATGTTTTGTTCTGCAATCCCGCAGTTAAAAAATCGCTCTGGAAATTTGCGGCCAAATTTAATCGTCTTCGTTGACGCAGAAAGATCGGCATCGAGGACAACGATACGCTTATCAGCCGAACCGAGTTCAACTAATACATCCCCATATGCCTCACGCGCCATTTTCATTTCACGAATACTCATGATTGTTTTTTCAGTTCTCCCAATGCTTGCTCGGTTTCTTCGGTCGTAGGGGATTTTCCGTGAAAATCCAAATTGCCTTCCATGAATGACACCCCTTTGCCTTTCACGGTCTTTGCAATAATAACGTGCGGTTTTCCTTCGGCAGTACGCGCCTTTGTCATTGTCTCAATCAATGTTGTAATATTGTGCCCGTCACATTCATGCACGGTAAAACCAAACGCTTCCCATTTTTTTTCAAGCGGGCCTAGATTAATAATGTCTTCGATCTTGCCGTCTATTTGCATCCCATTGCAATCAATAATAACAATGAGATTATCAAGTTTGCGATGTGCGGCAAAAAGTGCCGCCTCCCAGACCTGGCCTTCCTGAAGTTCTCCGTCACCGAGAACGGTGAAAACGCATCCTTTTTTCCGGTCAAGCCGCTGCGCGAGCGCCATACCGCAGGCAATTGAAAGCCCCTGCCCCAGAGATCCACTGGCCACTTCAATCCCCGGTGTTTTTGGATGCGGATGTCCTTGCAGGAGGCCACCCAGTTGACGCAGGCGATCACATTCTGCTTGAGGAAAAAAATCTAAGCGGGCTAAAATTGCATACAATGTCGGACACCCATGTCCTTTTGAAAGATGAAACCGGTCACGATCATTACCGGTTTTATTGTGCGGATCAAAGGTCATCACATCAAAAAAGAGGGCGACTAAAATGTCAACCATGGAGAGTGAGCCACCCGGATGCCCTGACTTTGCTTTACTCAACATCTGAATGACTTGAATACGAATGTCTTGCGCGATTTTTTTTAACTCGTCAACCGAATATTTTTTTTTCGTCATCATACGTATCTCATTATTAAAAAAATGTATCTTCTGTGTGCGTAACGTGGAGTATTGTATCGATTTCGGCAATAAGTGCAAGCATTAATTCAAAAAAAGAGAGCTTTTTTTACTTATTTATTCCTTGCCGCTCTTTCAGCTTCTCCTGCAACTTTTTATTGTCAATATCGAGCGCCAATGCTTTTTGTAAATATTTAACCGACTCTTCCCGCTCGTCAAGAATCCAACACACATCACTGAGGTGTTCTGAGATGACCGCATCATTTCCCTCAAGCCGGATGGCCCGCTCTAAATGCTCACGTGCTCCCCGGTAATCTTTTTTTTGATAGAGGACCCATCCGAAGCTATCCACGTACGCCCCGACATTCGGCTTCAGCTCGACCGCCTTTTGAATAAGTTCCTGCGCTTCATCTAAATTGATCCCTCGTTCCGCGAACATGTAACCCAGAAAATTAAGTGCTTCGTGGTTTTCGGGATTAATCTTGATCGCTTTACGGAATTCTTTCACCGCATCATCAAATCGACCGGTCTTTTCATACAACACGCCTAAATGAAAAAAAACAGTCTCGTTGTCCTTAAGAAACGGGGCTGCCTTCTCGTATTGTGCAATGGCTTGTTCATCGTTACCGGTCGCCTCATACGCAAGCCCGAGATAAAAAAGTATTTCATGTTTCGCCGGCGCTAACCGTTCCGCCCGCTCAAGCTCATCACGCGCCTTCTCATACTTTCCCATGCGTAAATAGAGGATGCCTAAACCGACGTAGACGCTCACATCAGCCGGATCGACATCGACGACTTTTTGCAACGTTTTCACCGCCTTATCAAAATTCTCATTCCGTTCGTAGAGTGAGGCAAGATTAAAGCAGATAAGTTTATTCTCCGGACTTAATGAACAGATCGCTTCAAGTTCTTCAATGATTCCTTTATCATCTTTCAGCTTGTCGTAAATCGACGCCAATGCAAAATGTGATTTAATGTCTTCCGGATGCCGGTCCGTCACCTTTTTGAAATTTTCCGCTGCCGCAGCGAATTTTTTCAGTTGTAACTGAATAACGCCGAGATTGTAATGATCTCTGAGTTGCCCCTGCCCGAGGTCAACGATCGTTTCATACAGTTTCTGCGCTTCCGCAACGTTCTCCTCACTTAAATACAACTCGGCCAGCATGGTGAGGGCCGGAATATCGTGTGAGTCATTGTCTAAGATTTCGCGCAAAAGTTTTTTTGCTTCTTCTTTTTTTCCTTCAGAGACTAACTGATACGCTAAAATAAATTTTGAACTGCCGTCACGCGGGTTGAGCGTGGACGCGCGCCATAAATGTTTTTTTGCCTTTTCAACGTCTGCAAGCTGCAGGTAGGAAACACCTAAATGAAGATGGATCGAAGCATTCTCGCCGCCCGCCAAGTTTGATGATTTTTGTAATGCTTTCAGCGCATGTTCAGGATGGTCAAAATTTTTATACAGGAGCCCTTTGACAAAATACTCTAATGCTTTGTCTTGCTTTTCATTGATTAAACTCACCGGCGGCAGGCGTCCCCCCATTGCACAAGCCGAAGACACACCAAGCGCGACGGTCAGGACGAGTCCTAATAATAACAAGACCGGCTTATTTTTCATTCAATAAATAATGATATGTGTAGTAGGGGTAGTTCATACCCCCCCCCTACCGGATGGCTCTGTTTACACCGACACGCATGACTCGGTGCGGTTACGAGTCCACATTGGAATGTGTTTTTAGTACAATGCTTATCTAAGTTTCTTTTTGTGTCTATTGAGTCGTAACTTTTTTTTCCGTTTGTGCTTGTTCATCTTCTTCTTTTTACGTTTTCGTCCGCATGGCATGGTTTACCTCGCTGGTTAAGAGTTGTATGTTAATATTTCAAGTTTGTTTCATTAGCCCCCGCCTGTTTCGCTTTGCTTCGTAAAGCGAAACAAAGCGGCGAGGGTACGTGAAGCCCAAACTTACGGAATATCGTGACGTAAGTTTGTTGGCTGAACTTATACTTTGCCAGCTGGCTGGCAAAGTATTAATTCGACTATGTTTTCAAGTTTGTTTCATTAGCCCCCGCCTGTTTCGCTTTGCTTCGTAAAGCGAAACAAAGCGGCGAGGGTTAATTCGGCCAAATATTTTATGTCGTCCCAAAGGACTCCATAAAATATGGCCTCATTAATAGATAACTTTATTCAACGGATATTCGATTATTCCGGATGCGCCGGCTTTTTTGAGCTCAGGAATAATTTTCCGCACGACTGCTTCATCAATGATCGTGTCAACGTCAAGCCACGTGTGGTCACTCAATTGTGATACGGTTGGCTTCTGCAGGGCCGGAAGAACTGCAAGAATCTTTTTGAGATCTGTTTTGAGCACATTCATTTTCAAACCGACTTTATCTTCCGCCTGGATCGCACCATTGAGCAGAAGCGCAATATTTTCGATCTTTTCTCGCTTCCACGCATCCTTCATACTTTTTTGGTTTGCGATCAACTTGGTCGATGACTCTAAAATGGTGTCGATCACCCGCAGATTATTCGCCCGCAAACTCGATCCGGTTTCAGTAACATCAACGATTGCATCGGCCATGAGCGGCGGCTTCACCTCAGTCGCCCCCCAGGAAAATTCGACCTCTGCTTTGACACCCTTTTTCTCAAGATATTTTTTTGTTACATTTACGAGTTCGGTTGCAATCTTTTTTCCCTGTAAATCTTTTACTGTTTTAAACCGGGAATCGTTTTTTACGGCCAATACCCATTTGACTTTCTGGCGTGTTGCTTTTGAATAGGTCAAGTCACACACCTCCTCGACCTGTGAACCATTCTCAACGATCCAGTCGTAACCGGTAAGGGCCGCATCAACAACTCCGTCTTCAACGTAACGCGGCATCTCCTGCGGACGAAAGAGAACGAACTCCAGCTCATCATCATTGACCGTTGGATAATAGGAACGTGAACGCACGGTTATTTCAAACCCTGCCTTTTTAAAAAGCCGGTACGTTGCCTCTTCCAGGCTTCCCTTCGGCAATCCAAATTTTAGCTTTTTCTTTTTCATTTTCTACCTTCCTTTTTTCTACGTAACCCTGAGCCCGTCAAAGGACTCTTATTTTGCTCGTATTGTATCGGCTAACGTCTTTCCTGTCAACCGCTTTCAGCCTGCTTATTGAGTTTGAGTTTGCTTAAAATTCGAGTGATGTTTTTGTCGGTGATTCGGTGCATACGATAAATTTTTGCTCGCTTACCATGACGATTAATGTACGGACAGTAGTATTCCCATACAACATCCCCATCGTGTGTTACTTCAACAGCACGTCCTTTCTCAGAATCGGTAATAAGCGTATTACCGTTGGGTAATCGCTCTGCCGCTCCCCACTCCTTAGAATAAAATTCTTCTCCAGGGCAATAATTCCATTTGATTTCTTTACGAGACGGATCAAGTTCAATCACCCGTGAATACTTCCGCTGTATTCCATTATCAAAGATGAGCAGATTGCCGTTTGCCATCATTTCGGGCGTGTGTTGAAACTCCACCTCACCGGGCCCCCATGCCCAGAGAACATCCTTCGTTTCACGATCTAAAATCATAATGCTGTTAACGTGTGGTAAGCTAATCAACCAGTGCCCTTTCTGAAAACGGTAATCGTCATGACCCAACTTTGTCTCAGGAAGCACGTTGATCCAATTCAGATGGTAATAATCATACGGCTCTTCCTGGTTCTCCGTCCCATCAGGCGCAATATCAAGTGGATGAGGGTCATGAAATTTTTTAAGTGTATTACGATGATCAAATGTCGACCACCGTGACAGGAGCGTACCATCATCAAGTGAAAGCTCTACGATGACATCCCATTCAACACGCCGGCCTCGGTAACGATGTGTTTCTTTCGTTATCAGCAATACCGTAT
Source organism: Candidatus Omnitrophota bacterium (assembly GCA_018823795.1). Classification (GTDB taxonomy): domain Bacteria; phylum Omnitrophota; class Omnitrophia; order JAHJGZ01; family JAHJGZ01; genus JAHJGZ01. Next base: position 74,691 of record JAHJGZ010000081.1, on the reverse strand, counting down.
TTCTGTCAGATAGGGTAATACAATGATGCATAAGGAAATCATTTCGTTCCCACAGTGGTTTATTGTCTCCCCTTCGATATCTTCCAATAAGCGGTTTATCGTAATACGCAAGGATCACTGTCTCATCCTTTAAAGGAATCAAATATGATGCGCCCGAATCATACAAAAGTTGTCCTTCCATCGTGTAAATGCGGCCATGATATCTATTGTAGCCTTCACAGGCCCTCCCTTTTTCATACCGTGTGACCCCCTTTTTATTCGCATCAGCTTTATCCTTGGTAAAGAATGCATACGGTAAACTCTTGAGTCTTTTTAATCGTATCTCATCGCTACCGTAATCAATGCTCCTGCCGTGCATCCGAATAACAATACATACTCCGACCACCGCAAGAACACAACCCAATAATAAAAAAATAACAATTCGTTTTGTACGATACTTCATGGTCATTTCTTTTTGTATTACACTCTCGAGTCCGACAGACCTAGAGAACAGTTGCAATCTTTTGGTCAAGAAGTTCCTGATTAAGGAAATGTCCGTCGCGGAAAATCTTTTCCGTATCGGTCTCACCCGGTAAGTAAAAAAGATCGCACACGTAACGCCCGTAAATATCTATTTTAAATGTCTGAAGGACTACTCGCGACGCTTCAAAGAGACGGTCAGTAACAAACTGCCGCGCCGCTTCCCCTTCCGGCGTACCAGCCTCCGGCGTATCAATGCCGCGCAATCGGATGCGGCGATGGGTCCAGACCGTAAACCCAAGGTCAATGGCAATGATAAACGTATCCCCGTCAATAATGCGCTCGAGACGTCCGGCGTAGATGTGGAGCGCCTCCTCCCGCCGTTTCAAAGTTGCCACACCTACCACTGCTTTCTTTTTCCCTTTCCCGAATTGCGAGAAGTAGTCATGTTTAATGTTGCATAAAAGTTCGCGCGTATTCCATTGCTGCTCATCTGCCTGCGAAAGGTAAAAAGATCGCTTATTTTCAGGAAGTGAAAATATCGCTTTGTATTGGCTCCACCCCACGTGCGGGAATTCTCCTGCCGGGCACTTTTTCGGCCAGAGACGATGAAACTTCATGCAACGGGTAAGAAACGAGTATTCAAGGTCAAGATCGGTCGCAAGACGTTCAAGTAATACGCGCCGACTGGCAACATCATCCGGTAACTTCTCCTCACTCATCCGCTTTCCCATTTTCCAATAGCCGGTGAGGACAGTCATATTTACCACAAAACGTGTACGCTGTTCGGTTTCTTTTCGAATAACCTTAAGATCAGCAATGAGTTTTGAATAAATTCTTTTTGCTAATTCTGGCAATGTAACCCCCTTATTTTACATCTACTGCCACGACTGCCACATGTGGCAGTCGTGGCAGTACCTATTGTATCAATGTTTCAGTTCAGTGTAAAGCAAAATCGAACACGCCTGTGTTGTAAGGGGACTTTAATAGCGAAGTTAGAAATTATTTAGAAAATATTAAAATTGTACTACGTAGTGACTACGTAGTACAATAAAGCTACCAATTTGGCTAATGAGACAAAGATAAAAGATAAAAATACAAAGTAACGGCTTCTCGTATGGTCAAAAGCAATTACTTCATCTTTTTTCATTTATCCTTTATCCTTTTTTAATTCAAGAGGTCATTTATGAAAGTACTACAAGATGTTCGAAAACTCACTATTACCGGCGGGACCACTTATTATCTTACGATACCCCAATCGATGATCAAAGAGTTGGGGTGGAGAAAAGGTGAAAAGAAAACTATCCGGCTGGTAGGAGAGCAAATAATTATCGGGGATTGGTCAGGGTAAGTGTCTCGATTATACACCTCTTTCATTGCTTTCTATTGTATGGTAAAGTATTGTATTATTACACGCCGCTGAAATGCCCTTAACGTTTCATAACAATGGAGTAAATAGGTATGAAATGTCCCAAATGTGATAGCCAACTGAATAAAGTAAAAATCAAAACACGGCCGGAATATGGTGCTGACGTCCTGCAGGACGCAGAACAAACAGGCGAGATCGAATTAGATCAATGTTTATCATGCAATGGGGTCTGGTTTGACGTCAATGAATTAGATCAATACTTAGCAGAAAAATTAATAATCCTAAATTCACCGAAAGTAAAGCAGCAAAAATATCTGAATAAAAAAGATGGCCCCTGCCCGCGCTGTAACCTCACCATGGTCAAAAAGCCTGCACCGAAAGGGGCCGGCTTTGCGATCGATGTATGTGAAAAATGTCAGGGTGTCTGGCTTGATAGTACCGAGATCGATAAGCTTGAAGAAAAGAACTGGTCGACCGGTGAAAAACATGCTGTGGTCTTTCGTAATTTCAAGGAACTATTTTTTAACAAAGGGGACTAATTATGGATTGTCCAAAATGTGTCGGAAGATTACAAAAAACAGAACTATCAATGGACCGGGTTCATGGCATCGAAGAATTAAAAGGTGCCGCGATTTCTTACACACTTGAACTCGATAAATGTTTTGTCTGCGGCGGCGTGTGGTTTGATAAAGGAGAGCTGGATAAGTATTTGACCGAAGAAATAACGATCGTTGACTCCCCTGCTTTAGGCGGCGGGCTTGACAGGAAACTCGATGAAAAAAAGGGGAAATGTCCACGGTGTCAGATCGAACTGAAAAAAACACCTGCCCCACAAGATAAAAATATGACTGTTGATATGTGTGAAAAATGCGGCGGGTTGTGGCTTGATTCGACCGAAATCGATCGCCTCGAACGTACGACGAAATCAAAAGCAGGTTTGCTCGAACTATTCTTCAAAGGTTTCAAAAAACCTCAGGCAGAGTGAAGAAACATGGAAGAATTTACCCAGCGGAGCTGGATAAACTTGGCCATATGACTTACGTTCGCTCCGCTCCGTAAGTCATGGCCCTATTAAATTTTTTTTAAAAATGGAAGAATTTATATTCGATCTTAGTATCATTCTCGTCGGCTCAGCCATACTGTCATTCCTTGCCGTTCTCACCAAACAACCCATTATCATCGCCTACATTCTCTGCGGAGTACTTATCGGGCCGTGGGGTATCGGATGGATCAAGCATGCTGCTTTCATAGAAACAATCTCCCATCTCGGCATCACTTTGCTGCTCTTTTTAGCCGGCCTGTGTCTTCATCCGCAGAAACTGCTCCGTTTATTTAAGAAAACGTCACTCGTCACCCTCGGAAACTGTTGCGTCTCATTTGTCGTGGCTTTTTCAGTTGCACTGCTTTTTGGTTTTACAAAAATCGATAGCCTTCTGATCGGCCTTGCCCTGATGTTTTCAAGTACCATATTAACGATAAAACTTTTGCCGACGACCCGCTTACACCATGAACGTATGGGAGCAATCTGTATTAGTGTTTTGATTATGGAAGATTTGCTGGCCATCGCGGTGCTCGCTTTTGTGCGCTGTATCGGTACGCCGCAGGGTGCCCTCATAAGCTTTGGCCTGCTGTTTATTAAATTGGTGTTTCTTATTGCACTCTTAGTGGTATTTGAACAATTTATTCTTCGTAAGATCATGCGCTACGTCGACCGTTTACATGAGGTGCTGTTCGTTTTGGGCTTAGCATGGTGCTTTGGTATTGCAAGCGTTTCGAATCATATGGGGCTTTTTTATGAGACCGGTGCTTTTTTTGCCGGCGTCGTATTAGCACGCCATCCGGTTTCATTATTTATTTCTGAACGATTAAAGCCGCTCCGTGATTTTTTCCTCGTGCTTTTTTTCTTTACGTTGGGAGCAAAACTTAATTTTCTCGTTATGAAGGATATTTTGCTGCCGGCAATAGTTTTTGCCGCACTGTTTGTCGTTTTGAAACCGCTTCTTTTTTGGAAGATGTTTGAGGCTGCAGGTGAAAAAACGCCGTTTGCTCAGGAAACCGGCCTGCGACTCGGGCAGTTGAGTGAATTTTCACTCCTCATTGCACTCTTAGCCTTTCAGTTAGGCCATATCTCAAACGGTGCATCACAATTAATCCAGCTGATTACTATTTTCACTCTGATTATCTCAAGTTACCTGGTGGTACTGAAGTATCCCACCCCAATTGGCACTTCAAAGAAATTGATTCAGACTTAATCATGTTTTCCGTCTCGAAAAACTGTTGCAAAATATTTTCATTGATCCCCGCCTTCAATGACAGCATTAGTTACCGCCGTGCCAACAAGGTAACTAATTTGCCGCCTGCCTGCCGGTAGGCAGGGAATTAATCCCCGCCGCTTTGCTACGCTTGCCTGTCCAATAGGCACACAAGCGTAGCTGGCGGGGGCAATGAAACGAATTAACACTTTGCCAGATATCTGGCAAAGTATATGTTCAGACTTATATTTTACATCATTTCGTTCTGTAAAATATGTCTTCACGTATCCCGACGAGTAGGGCATAATCGCTGTAAAATTGTGCCCTCGTTTACGAGTCGGGACAACTGACACGAATTAATATACGTGAGTATTATTATATCATACAGCTATTAGACACATTAAGGTAAAAGAATGACAAGTTGTGTAAACATCACCAATAGTCTTGTGTGCTACATTCGATTCGTCAGTCCTGACTTATCTCATTGCGACAATTTTCTTTTCGTTATTCCTTAACTCATAACGAAAATTGACGCCGAAAACTGAAACTATTGGTTCTGCTTGATATAACGAGATATGACAGAAAGAGAGAAAGGAAAAACACCCGCAGCAAAAATTTCGTGCTAATTCACCCGCCCGAAGCATAATAACGTCAGCTATCCCCCCTAAAAATTTAAGATTTTAGGCTATCGGTACGTCACTGATCCCCGCCTGCTTCTCAAACCGAAGCAAAGCGGCGAGGATAAGTTCCGACTTATATTTTAGCTTTGTTATCACTCGCTAAAATATGTCGTCACTGATCTAGATATCCCGCCCGGATGACGTGATAGGTCTTATTTTTAGTATTCACGTCATAAATACTAAAGTTTGTTTTAATATCAAACCCTTTTGAGCGCCGGGCAATGTTGAGTGATGCAGAACCGTATTTTTTACTGCTTCGAATCCGGTGAAACACATGAGGCGGCCATGACAAAATCGCCGCCCCTTTGAAAACAACCTTACCATTCTTCTTAATGCAATCGGCCGAAACTTCAAACCGCTCGATCCTGCCATGTGTCGGGGTATACAGATCGGTATACCGGATACCGACTAAGACCAGCAAATGATCTTCCTGATGCGGGTGCATATACCACGGTCTTTTAACTGCTCCCAACGACCCCGGTGAAAGGGCCCCGCCACGGTGAATAACCCGGTCAAGGCCGTCTACATGAGAAAGAATATTTTTCGGTACGATATCAAACGAAACGCCGACGGTCTTTCGAAATGGTATGAGCGGAATTATTTTATAGAGCCCGTTTACTTCTTTAAAAATTTTTGGTGTATTACTCACTCTCTGCATATGCGCCATATCCTTCCTTTTCCAAATCCTCCTTCGGAATAAACCGTAAGGAAGCAGAATTGATACAATAGCGTAATCCATCCGGCCCGGGGCCGTCATTAAAGAGATGTCCGAGATGTGAATCGCCGTGCGCGCTTCTTACTTCGGTCCGCTTCATCGATACGCTCGTGTCATCTTTTTCCACGATATTTCCCGCATCGATCGGTTTAGTAAAACTCGGCCAGCCGGTCCCTGAGTGGAATTTATCGCGGGAGCTAAAAAGCGGCTCACCCGATACCACATCAACATAAATACCTTCCTGTTCATTATTCCAATAGGCATTGTTAAAAGGATCCTCAGTCCCGCACTGTTGCGTCACCTCAAACTGGAGAGGAGTAAGACTTTTCTTGATCTCCCCGCGCTGCGGTTTTTCATATTTTTTCTGACTCACTTTTTTTCCTTCCCCCCACGTCTTTTTAAGGAACCCTTCCCTGCCCGAACGTGTTTTATATCTTTTATACGGCAAGGGACATTTTTTATAATAATCCTGGTGGTCTTCCTCTGCTTTGTAAAAAGGGGCAGCCTTCAGGATTTTGGTCACGATCCGCCTCTTAAACGTACCTGATGTGTCGAGCTCTTTTTTTGACGCGAACGCTTCGCGTTTTTGTTCCTCATTCGCGTAAAAAATAACGGTCTGGTATTGCGGCCCCCGATCGGCAAACTGGCCGCCGGCATCGGTCGGATCTATATTCTGCCAAAAAAGGTCGAGCAGTTCGCGGTAACTGACGCGCGACGGATCATAGGTGATCTTGACCGCTTCCCGATGTCCGGTCCTGCCGTCTGAGACCTCTTTATAGGTAGGGTTTTCCGTGCGCCCGCCCGTATATCCTGCCACCACACTGATAACGCCGTCTCGTTCTTCAAACGCCTGCTCCCCGCACCAGAAACAACCGCCGGCAAAGATCGCGGTTTCAACCGTTTCGTTTGCATACGAATGATTCTGTCCCATAAGCACCATAAGAGTAAGAAGAATATAGGTAATACTGATTCGGTTTATTATGTGTTTCATACATTTTTTTTAGCGGCTTGCCGTGCCGCAGCTTGCGTCATTTTCCCTTTAAGAGCACCGTGCAGAAGTTTCGGAAGTTCTTTCGGCGAGCATCCCTTGATTAACGTTCCCCTGAATGCAATGCTGAGTTCTCCCCGTTCCTCGGATGCCACCAGCGCAATAGCATCCGTTTTTTCCGTAATGCCGATCGCCGAACGATGGCGCGTACCGATTCCCAACGGAACATTGTCTTTGGTGCACAGAGGCAATACCGCCTTCACGCGGCAAATGCGACCATTTTTAACGACGACCGCGCCGTCATGAAGCGGTGAGGTGGTGGCAAATAACGCGACAAGGACATCGGCTTTAATATCAGCATTAAAAGGGGTAGAAGCTCCCAGATGTTCCCGCACCGCATGCATCCGCTCGATAACGACAAGGCCACCTGTGTGCCGCTGTGTTAACAATTCCAGAGCGCGGCAGATTTCTTGTGCATACACGGGAAGCGCTTTCATAAAATAGTCCTGTGAAAATAAACTGCTCTTGATGCGTAGAAAAAACTCCCGTACAATATCACTGAAAACGATACTTGTAACAATGCCGATCAACGCAACAGCGGTCCCATTTATAACAGCACGCGGGACATTTTGTATGAATAAAAGCAAGACACCGAGAAGACACAATAACGGCATAAGCGAACGAACAAACAAATCTTTGGCAACGGTCCTCAACCCGCGGACCGACACAATAAAAGCGGTTACGATGCCAAGCAATGCAAACCATATGCGAATATCACTGAAGGTCACGTGCATAGTCTGTTTCCCATCGTCATCTGCTATCGTTAAAAAAATGTACAGTCATTTTTTTCACTTGAAATAACCGCCCATGACAGACACAATCAGAAAACATATGCCCCGCAGCCACCGATATTCTTACTGAACAATTTTTTCGGAATACAATCCCAAATACGCATTGTCTACCCCTTATGCAACCGGTGCGGTGGATGGGGTTGCTGCTTTCGGTTCGCGAATCTCATTCCTCGCGATTAGTCTATCCGTCAATCGCAGCCATTCGATGGTGAGTTTTTTGAGCTGGGTCGCGCGGGTGATTTTATTGAAACTCTGGGTATCAACGTTATTCACGGCGGCGATATAATCATTGAGGGTTACTTTTCCGTAGGTATAATTTTCGATTTCAGCGTCGAGCACATCCTGCGCTAAAGCGATTTTTTCATCCGCAATCGCAAGGAGGTTTTTTTCACGTGTAATGGCAAACGATACATTCCTCAGGTCCCGATACAACTGGTGATACACATTATCGGTGGAAAGTTTTGTCTTTTTTTCGGTTATTTTTGAGGTTTCATATTCTGCCCTATCGACCTGATCAGGGAACGGATATTCGATTGAAATCGCACCGTAGAACATATTTTCTCCGTCTTTAAACGTATAGTCGCCTCCTTTGATGTTATACGCAAAGACAAGATCGATCGAGGGGAGCAGATCGTCCGCATTTTTTGCCACATCAAGTGAACTTTTTTCTTCAAGAAGTTTTAGTACCTGAAAGGTGCGGCCTTCATCCGTCAGTTTTTTAAAATCCTCATCGAACAACACGTTCACCCGTTCATACTGATGCGGCTCAACCGGCAGCAACACTTCACCACGATGCGGGAGCGCTTCCGTATCATACCGCATGGCGGTAGTAATAACGGTGCATGCCTCATCATACGCATCGCGCAAAGCAATCAATTTTTCTTTTTTTGCCAAAACCTGCAAGTGGGTTTTATTCACATCGATCGGCAGGGCGATCTTACTCTTCTGCCGCTCTTTCATGTTATCGAGAAGCTTCAGGTTTTCTGTATAGGATGATTCACTGATGAGCATATTCTGATACGCCTCCCACCAGGTGTAATACGCAGTAACGATGGTTGCAAGATAATCTTCATACGCCTCAACGATCTGATGTTTCGCAACATCGATTTCAAGACCGATAATTTTATCATGCAGCCGCGTCGCACGGCCAAACGCATTGCGGGCGATCGGCTGCGTAATGGAAAGGGTCGCATCAGAGCTATTCTGCGAAGCGGTATAGGACGGAGTCGTTTCATACGCGGCAGAAATTTCGGTTCCGGTGTACGGAAACAATTTACTTAGAGAAATGCTTGTCTCCTCCTCCTCCCGCTCCTGGTTCAGGATCATATCGTATTCTTCTTTAATTGCTAAGATAATATCACGGGCCGGAAGATTTATATCTTTCAAATACTGAAGAGATAATTCATCAATGAGAATCTTCTCAAACGCCGTATCATGCTCTGTTGCAAGCCGAATAAATTCCTCAAGAGAAATCACTCGGCTCTGCTTCCCCTCATTCTGCGCATTCGCGTGCGGTGCAGTCGCCGCCAGCGCAACACACAGGATACCGATTATGATCGTACGTAAAATATATTTCATGCCGTTTGCAGCCTCCTCTTTTTTCCTAAACTATAGACGCACGGAATCAATATCAGGGTGATCACCGTGCCAAACATAAGCCCCCATGCGAGCGCCAACATCATCTCAGCCAGCATCGCGTCATAGCCTGCAAATCCATACGCGGTCGGTAGAACCCCCGCAACAGTCGTAATGGTCGTGAGTATTATAGCACGAAGCCGCGTTTTTGCAATCTGTGCGATTTGATGATTTGCGTCGTGTGCGTCGTGCGCGCGGTCATATTCTTTTTCCAATTTCACGAGCATGATGATCGAATCGTTCACCACCACACCGGCAAGCCCAAGCGCACCGATCGCGGCATAAAATCCAAAAAGGGTTTTACCGTGCAGCCAGAAGGCGATTATAATCCCCACCACTCCGAAGGGAATGGCGAGCATAATAATGAGCGGCTTGACGAGCGAATTAAAAAGCACCGCTAAAATAATATAGATAAGGAAGACCGCCAAAGTGATCGCGTTCGTAAGATCGCTCTTCGACTCCCGCGTATCTTTCACTTCCCCGGCAAAGGACATGACCGCGGTCGGAAAACGGGAAACAAGACGGGGGAAAATACGCGTTTCAAAATCCGCGGCAATTTCAAGCGGCGTTTTTCCTGCCCCCTTTTTAATAGCGGCATCGAGCATAGTGGTACGTTTCAGGTCCTGCCGCTCGATAGCATTCGGGGAAACCACCTCGCTCACCCGTACAATATCTCCGAGCGGCACTAAATAATCCCCTTTATTTTCAACCGGCAGGCTGAGTACTTTATTAATGTCACCTTTTGCCTCATCAATAATCGTAAACCGCACATCAATGTCTTCATACCCGTTCGAAAAGTCATAGAGCACGGTCCCTTCAAGCGCAGCGCGAAAGGTCGAAGCAATGTCGGCCGGATTAATAGAGAGGCGTTTTATTTTATCATGATCGATATCCACCTTATATTCAGGCACCCGCAACCCTTCTTCGATTTCCACATTCGTGAGGGCTGCATGATCCTTCATGGCAGCGGCAAGTTCAGCAACGAGTGCCGCACGTACCGGATCCTTATTCTCCTGAACAAGGATCTCGATCGGGGTACCGGATTCCTGTCCCCAATGGCTTTTTTGAATCGTCAGTTTATTAAATCCGTTCAAACCCTCAAATGCGGCATTCCATTCTTTGATCAAAGCATCGGCACTTTTCTTTCGCTTTTCCTTCGGCACGATCTCGACTTGTATGTGGAACCGGTTTTCTTCGACCGCACCGCCGCGGCGGCTGCGCGCGATGTCGGTACGGAACCCGATAACCTCTTTGCCGATATACGGCGTGAGCACGTCTTCGACCTGTGTGGTGAGCCGCGCCGTATCGTAGCGTTTTGCATCATCGTGGACAATTCCGGTAATCGAAACGTTTTGCGTCTCTTCGCGCGGAAACATGACAAACTTCATGGTGGTATGTGCAATAGAGCCGGAAAAAACAAGTAACCCCAGAAAAAAAATAAAAATAATCCATTTACCCGGCAGGAGCCGCTCGAGCAGCCAGCCATATCCGTCTTCGATTTTCTGAAACCAGTGTGTCCGCCGTGACGAGGTCTCATTCCCAAAAGGGAGTTTAAAATTCATATGCCCCGGCAAAATTAAGATCGATTCAAGAAGGCTTGCACCGAGCATAAGGAATATGATCGGCGGAATAAACTGGACAAACTTTCCGAAATGACCGCTAAAGAAAAAAAGCGGGATAAACGCCACGCAGGTGGTGACAATACTCGCAATAATAGGAAGCAGCACATAGGTGGTCCCTTTCACCACCGCCTCCTCACGCCCCATCCCCTGCTGGGAAAAGCGGGTGATGTTTTCAGCAACCACGATCGCATCGTCGACGATCATCCCCATCACAATGATGACCGCCGCTAAGGTGGTATTGTTGATGGTATAGCCCATGAAGGATGCGCAGATCATGGTAAAACAGAAAGTAAACGGGATCCCCATAGCCACCCACAATCCTGACTGTACGGTAAGGAATGTAAATAAAATAAGAATGATCAAACTGAACCCGATCGCGGCATTCATACCGACAATGGAAAGACGGTTCCTGACATCGAGCGATTCATCATCAAGAAGCTGAAGGTCTATCGATGTGCCTTCAAGATTATTTTTCTTAAATTCCTCAACGACCCGCTCGACCACATCGATTGCATCAAGGATGCCGTATGAACTGCTCTTGACCACGTTGAGTATTATCCCTTCGTGGCCGTTTATCTTCATGACTTCATTGTTTTTTTCATACGCGCTCCTGATATCAGCAACCTCACCCAGGCGGATGAGCCGTCCTTCAAAGCCCCCCTGAATGACCAGGTTACTTAATTTCTCGGTCGTATTGAGTTCGGAAAGGAGGGTCACTTTCGGTTCCTGCGGGCTTTCAATTGTGCCGGCAGGCTGGCGCAGATGGTTCGCTTTTGTCTCCTGCATAACGGTATTAAACGGAATATTAAATTCGCGCAATTTCTCCGGATAGACTTTGATCTGGATCTCTTCCTGCAGGTACCCTGTTTTGTTAATGCTGTTTACTTCGGAAAGATTCAGGAGCTGGTTTTCTAGGGAGAAAGCATATTTTTGTAAAATGCGGCGTGATTCGACATCGAGAAGATGCACGTCTTTGTACATCAGCGCGATATCAATGATCGCTTTCTTTGAGGTTTTAAAAACCCGCACCGATGGATCATCAATGACATCATCCGGCAGGTCTACGTCCAATACCCCATTGCGGATTTCAGTGATCGCCTCGTCTTTATTCGGGTAATTCGGCTCAAGCTCGACCGAAATATTCGACGAACCAACGCTTGAGGTGCTCGTCACCCGGTACACCCCGTCAATGCCGCGAAGCTCTTCTTCGATCGGCTTGGTGACAAAATATTCGACGTCTTCTGCCGGCGCCCCCGGATAGCGCACAGTGATGCGGACGCGATCAAAAGTAATATCCGGCATCTCCTCTTTATTCGTATGCTGCCAGGCAAAAACACCACCGATAAAGACAGCGACAAACATAAAATTGATCAAAAGATGCCGCCGGGCAAAATAGGTTATTATCTTTTCCCACATAGTGGTCACAATCCTTTGTGGAGTGGTTTTTTTAATTCATGTATCCCATCTCGTAAAGCGGTTGCAAAACCTTTTCAAGGATTTGCAACTCGAGATGGGATAAATTCCGACAGATGAATTACGTCATTATATTCCGTAATTCATGTCGTCATTTATATCACATTATGATTAGACTGAAAAACGTAAACTTTAGTTCCCTTGGTAAGAAGATTATAGCAGATTTTCTAGGTACGTCTAATACGTTTTTTCTTCTTTGAGGGAAAACGTTTTTTAAGGTATGTATCAAATGATTCGAGTGTGGTAAACACGACCTCATGGTCAAAAGCCCCCGGGTGGTATTCGCATTCACTGATCTTATGCTCACGGCATATCTGGGGACGTTTCGCATAAATCGTACAGGTGTGATCCGGCCCCATATACTTACAATCAGTTTTAAACTCTAAGTACCATTTTCGTTTCTCGATATACACAGAAACGTGTTTATGCGCAAGAAACCACCGTATATGTTCGAACGCTTCCTTACTCCGTGGTGCATCAATTTGCTGAGCAATATAGCGACAGCATTCTGCGGTACATTTTCGACATGGACTCATATGTTAGATCACTTTAATGAGCGCATGACTTACGGAAGTCGTCAGACGACGTAAGTCATTTGCGCGAATTAATCCCGTCGAGGGCGGCAAATCCCTGAAAGGGCTTTGCCGCCGCTTTCGAGACGGGGTAAATGAAACGAATATTAATTTTGTCCACTCTGACTTCTCTGCCAGCTAGCTGGAAAAATATATGTTCATACTTATGCTTTACATCACTTCGCCTGCCTGCCAGCAGGCGGCAATATACTACAAACGACCTTGTATAATTCATTCGCTATACATCGATGCCCTTTTGCACTTGGATGAATCGTATCTACCCCATCTTTTGTGCTGTAGATATAATCTTCTTCGTGGTTAATAGCAAACATATCCGTCTTGTTAGCAAAGTATCCCTGCAGGTCAAGTAGAGTTACGTTATTATCTGTACGAATAGAACGAATAGTGTCTAAATAAGGTTTTATGTCATCTTTATACGGTTTATTTCCTTCTTGATCATATAAAAACGGCGGAACAATAATTATCGTATGTGCATTTTGATTGTGCGCTATCTGAATCATTTCTAATATGTTCTTTCGCATCTCTTCCCGTGTGACACGATGAACAAGTGGAAAGTTCGGATACGGCTTAACTTTTGTCAGGCATTTCCTCATCAGTTTAATAATATGCAGTTTATTGAGAATATGAAACCTCGATAAATGTTTACTCAATTGTTTATCACTTATATAACTTCTCCATATATCATTCCAGGCTACATATATGATGATTACATTCGGTTTCAAATAGGTGCCATATCTCTTATGTGTCCGTAGTGCTTGAAAACTCGAATACCCGACAACTCCTAAGTTGTACGTTTTAAAATTCTTTCTCGGCATATGCTCCTGTAACAACTTCTTTAAAAGGTAAACATAGGTTTCTCCGTCACATCCTTCACCAGCTGTGCAGGAATCTCCTAACGCTACAATCCTGTATTCGTTTGCTTGTTTACTTTCTTCATTCAGCAAATCATTAAAATAATGTGGTTTCCAAAACAAATACGGATCATTTAACGTATAACCGTTATGAACTTCCCTATAATCGAAAGGTAGCAATCTACTTATTACTTCCAGGCCGAAGAAAAAAAGTATCAATATGATTACAGCAAATAAACTATTTCTAACGATTACCCGCATAAGAATACTCTCTTTAATGAACACGTAACTTATGGAAGTTCAGGATGAACGACATAAGTTACTGTGTGCCTGCCGGCAGGCAGGAATTAACCCAGCACCCAGTTGTACTATCTCAGCGATTCCTTAATGTGTGATTTAAGACCACTGCGTGCTTGGCCATATTGTTTTAATCTTTTTTCTCTCTTCCGAGCGTCGATTTCTAATTTATGCGCTTCGCAATAAACCAACTCCCACTTTTTTTATTCGTATTATGTTCTTTATGACGACGACTTAAATCACGCGTATATCAATAATAAAGATTTTTATCTTTAATATTTTTTAAAACATAAACATAATACATATTTGTTCTGCTGGGTGCTGGGTAAATTCAGACACACAACTTAGCTTCACTTCGTTCGCTAAGTTGTGTCTTCATTTACATACAACCTTTCTACTTTTTTCCGGGCCCACGGAGTCCTTCGTAAGAATGTGAGGCTCGACTGTATACTGGGATCATGATTAAAACAGTTTATTTTTATTCTTCGCCCTAACTCCTCCCAGCCATACAATTCTTGTAAACGCTTCACCATACACTCGAGCGTAACTCCATGCAACGGGTCTTTATTTTTTTTAGCCTTAGTATCATTGCGGGCGGGCATGGAAGGCGTCTTCTTCATCCTCGATTGTTCCTATTTTCTCATTTCATTTGCCCCCGCCAGCTTCTCAAACCGAAGCAAAGCGGCGGCAAAAGTCTTTTCATTTATCCCCGCCAGCTACGCTTGTGTGCGTCTTAGACAGACAAGCGTAGCAAAGCGGCGAGGATAAATTCGGCCCTATACTTTATGTCGTCCTATAGGACTCCATAAAGTATGGCCTCATTTATTGCAGTATTCATAAATACGGTTGTCAAAAATAATATCACTAAAAATGACCGGCTTCTTTAATCGAACCCCTTTAAAACTGGTGCACCGGCTTAATGCCACATAGGTCTGCCCATGGGTAAACGCTCCGTACCCCATATCAATGATAACATTATCAAACGTTTGTCCCTGGCTTTTATGGATAGTTATCGCCCATGCCAACTTTAAAGGATATTGTTCAAATGAGCCGACAACTTTTTCCTCCACTTTTTGTTTATGATGATTAAATATATAGGCGATCTTCTCCCATTGTACTTTCTCTACTTCATAGGTCGTATCTTTTATTTTTACCATAATAGAATATTCATTCAAGGCTTCAATTTCACCAAGCGTTCCGTTCACCCATCGTCTCTGAGGATCATTTTTTATTAACATCACCTGTGCATTCTTTTTGAGGATCAAACACTCTTCGGTCGGATAGGCCCCTTTATCGAACGTTCCCGTTATCGTAGCCGTATAGCGAAACTCATCGGCACCGATCCTTTTTAAACAATCGGTGTTAATGGTATAGGCATCACTATTGGTCGTCGTAAGCGTAATGACACCGCCGGAGCCATGCTCAAGGTCTGAACAGACCCTTTGCTTGAGCGCATCCAAATCATCATCATCACAATTTTTGACGCGTACCTTATTGAGCAGATTAATGAACGTTTCCTCTTTTTGGCGGTATATTTTATGCAGTTCATGATGGCGAAGATCTATTTTTTCCATCACCGCAGCACTAAAAAAATACGGGCTGTCATATGATGAGGCGAGTATGTCTTTGCTATCTCTATTTACGACCGGTGCCAGTTGAAAGAGATCACCAAACAGGATCATCTGCACGCCGCCAAAAGGCTCATCAGGCCTTCCCCTATTCACCCGAAGGGAATAATCGATACCGTCTAAAAGATCGGCGCGGACCATAGAAACCTCGTCTATGACAATTGCATTAATACGTTTCAACAACTCACTTTTCCGTAATCGCTTTACATGTTCTTTTTTTATAAAACGGGGCGGCAGATGAAAAAATGAATGTATCGTTTGGCCGTGGACCTTGATCGCTGCAACCCCCGTCGGCGCTAAGACCACTATCTTTTTTTCTGTATGGAGCTTGAAATACTGCAGCAAGGTCGACTTGCCGGTCCCGGCTTTTCCGGTAATAAAGATATGCTCATTGGTATTTTCCATCAAAGAAAAAGCGGCTTTAAATTCTTCATTGAAATCAAAATCGGCGGGGATGTCCGTACTGGTTGCGAGACTTATTTTTGAAATGTGTTTTTTTTTACGTTTAGGCATGATTATAGTAGTATATACGATTTCAGAGTACGAGGTTGGAATTTTTATAACCACTCCATAGTAACTTTCTGTATGAATTCCGGGACCACAGTACGTATCTCAATTAGGCATTGTGTCCCTAGAAGAACTACGTACTATTTTTTTTAAGTAACAGGTCGATCATTTCCGGGGCATAACGCCTCATTCGATAGATTTCTTGGCGTAAACCCCATTTTTTCTTATCCGTTGAATTTGATGCATTTTGCTGGTCAGGGTGGTAATATTCCCAGACAATTTTCTTATCCGGCGTTATTTCAAACGCATAGCCCTTCTCGGCCTCTGTTACTAACCTATTCCCATTAGGGAGGTTCTGAACATACCCTTGTGAAAGAGAATAAAATTTCTTGTCACGGTATTCCCAGACAACGTTGAGTGTTACGGGATCAATCTCAATGACACGTGACCATTTCCGGTACCGGCCATTGTCAAAAATGAGAATATTGCCATTCGGAAGCATTGTCGGCGCGTGAGGCCCCTCAAGACGATCAGACACCTGCTTATCAATGGCGCGCCAAAGCACTTTTTTAGTGTCTTGATCAAGAATAAAAACTATACTGCCGTGACGAAAACTGATCAGCCAGTTCCCCGGCCGAAATGCGGGATGCTTTTTTTCCATTCGATTCTGAGGGACCAGCGATAATGAATTGAGATGGTAATAATCATAATGACCACCCCAAATACTTTTTTCTTTGCGATGACTTTCGGGGATTAAAACATGCGGCGGCATATCGAGCTCAAGCTTACGATGATATGCTTGAAACTCTTTGAGATGATCCCAGAATGAAAAACGTTCAAGCTCACGCCCCTCTTTGTCAAACTCCACGATAACATCGAACTCAACAGAACGGCCGTTATATTCGTGTACTTCTTTAGTAAACGTTATAATCGTATTGCGTGGGGTGAGTAAGATCTCATGATGAACTGGAAAATGTTTTTCCCAGATAATCGTATCATCCCATGTATACCTCCCCCACACAGGTGCCTCATAATATTTTTGTGCGTAATAATCACCATTCGTGTCAATGGTACCTAAAGATATGCTTGCCCATTTCTTGAGCACACGCCCTTCATTGTCAATAAGTTTCCCTCCATACAAATTGTATCCCGGACATATCCGTGAAGCATCACGAATATGTGCACCCGACAATGCCACATTAAATGGTGGAAGGCCGGGTTCATGAAAGCGCTGGTACAATAAAACCGCCGCACTGGTTACTATAAGTATACTACTCGTAATAAAAATAACTCGGAGTTTTTTCCAGAGAAAAAAAAGCCGTCTACCAATAGTGTTACGGAAGAGATACAGTATAAAAGCTGCGGCAATCAGAAAAAAAACACCGAGCATAATGAAAGGAAATGGACTGATAACGTACCCGCCGGTCCCTGGATCAATATACGCCCACACGAACACAGGCAACAGTATAATTAAACTACTTACTAATAAAATTTTCATCTGCTTCATACCATATCACCCGTATGATTATTGTATACTCATTCGACACAGACTTGCAAAACAACGACCGCTCAGGTAACACTGTAAACGTAAAAGAAACAATGATAAACCTTTTTGACACTAGAAACTATAGTGTGGAAATTTATGGTAGCGTTATTGTAACAACGCATAAAACAATGGGGTTTCCGTAAGTCAGTGCCGTTCGTGGCTATCTCAATTTTTAAAATCCAAAACGGGCAGCAAGTTGAATCTGCGGGCGGTCTTTATCAGTTGATTCGTCGCCAAACGGATACCCCACTGAGAACTGAAGATTGGTATCTGGCGTTACATAAAAACGTAATCCGAACCCGGTAGCAAGCAAAGTGCGGTTTTTTAGTGAAAAGGCTTCTTGACGTTTCAAATTAAAACAACGACCGCCTTCAATAAAACCTATTAACGAAATTGCATCACGCCACGTTTTATCCTCATACCCGACGACCCGCCATGTCTTAGGAATAAAATAAGGGGGCACGCGAACTTCTGTTGAAAAATTATACCCGCTGTCCCCCGAAGAATCGCTCTCAGGATACCCGCGCACTGACGACATTCCACCTAAATAAAATTGCTCAAGCGCCGTCAACGGATACGGACTCCATTGTCCTCCTGCCTGCATCAAAAATGTCGCGCCGAAACACAATCGCTGCAAGCGCGCAAGGTTCAGAGTGAGATATTGAAATCTTCCGCCTGATTTTACCCGGCTTGCCTTTGAATCATGATGATCTAAACCATTCAAAATACGCGGAATGCCCACGTGGAGATCGCTCGCACCAAATGTTCTCCCATAACGGTCATTCACCGTAACACGCGGTCCAACAACAAATACACGCGAACGATCATACGAAAGTTTGTCCCCGCCAACTGTTGTCTTAGAATCTTTATATTCTAAACCAAATGCGCCGTCTAATTTCACATGCCGTGTCTCGAGGAGTTTCTGTGTCACCCCAAACCCGAGATTAAACGGTTCACCGTTTACCCCACGTGCACGCATCTCTTTCTGAAGCCGCGTCCGTGCGACTGAAGCATCAAATCGATACAGAGTCCCTGTCTTCTGCCACGGAAATTCATAACTAAACGAACCTCCGAGAAGCGCACTTTGCTCTGCGAACGAGAAAGCGGTATTTAAACGATCCCCGAATCCAAACACATTATTATCAGTCAAACGCAGCAAATACCGGGAACGGTGAGTTAATTTTGTTCCCCGACGATTATATTCTAATGACGCGTGCAGCGGAAAATTATCCTTAGCTTTTAACGTAACATCGGTTGTTCCTGTTTCTGTACCCGGCTCAAGATATGCTCGCACTGAACGGTCTGGTGACGTATTGATTTCGCGGAGTGCATTTTCAAGATCTGCAATCTCTAGAAAATTTCCGGTGTCAAATGAAAGGGCATCCCGGTATACTTGTTCTCGAAACCATCGATTGCCGGTTACCTCAATGGTCCCTACAATCCCTTCGAGGACCTGTACGATAACAGTACCATCAGTAATTTTTTGTGGAGGAATATAGGCACGGCTTGTTGTATATCCGTTCCGCAGATACTCTGCGCTTACCAAATCAGCAAAAGCTTTCAATTCACGGAAAGAAAGTTCCCGCCCCTCAAATGGAGCTGCGTACGTGAGAAGTTCTTCACTCGTAAGAAGTGTGTTGCCTTCAATAACAATCTTCTTAACAAAAAATGTAGGCCCTTCTTCCGCCGTTACCTCAGGTGCTTTTTTTTCTTCAATTACCGGCGCTCCTTCGCGTCCCGCAATAGCGATCTTCTCTTCTTGTAGTAAATCAGTCTGTGTAGAAATGTCCCGCTGTACTTCTTCTCGTCGATCACCCAACGATGTCTGCGCAAAAAGAAGATCACCACAACAGAGATTTACAATCACCAAGAATAACCAGAGGAAAATACACTGTGTTGACTTCATGAAAGATGTCCTCTTCTATTATTATTACGGCACAAGTTCAACGCCGCCTGGATGCAGGATTATATGACCAGCTTTATTAACGTTTCCAAAGTTATTACCATAAATAGGCCCTTGTGCGCCTTGGGTATGTCTTCTTCTTCGGGTACGTCCTCTTCCTCGTCGATTATTATTACCTTGTTCGCCAGATCCACCACCAGTGCCACCGTCACCGACATCACCGGAATCACCGCCACCACTGCCACCGTCACCGCCATCACCAGAATCACCGCCACCACTGCCACCGTCACCGACATCACCAGAATCACCGCCACCACTGCCACCGTCACCACCATCACCAGAATCACCGCCACCACTGCCACTGCCACCGTCACCTCCAACACCGCCGCCGCCAGTACCACCTCCGCCGGTAGTGCCAACAACCCCCGGTACGACATTACTTTTAATCGTTTGCTGCGTCTGAGGAGTTACAGTAGTAGTTGTCGTTGTTGGGGCAGTAATAGTCCAACCAGTATTATTTAATGAATCAACACTGTCCGTTGCCTCTAACGCAAGCCCGGTCCCTTCTGAATCTTGTACATCGAGATATTTAAGGGATTGGGTCCCCTGTAAATTGAGCGACCATTGCGTATCTTCTTCTGAAGAACGTAATGCTAAGGTACTCGTCGAACTCGTACCTTCAAGTTTTAAGAGACCATCGACTTCTTGTTCCTCTTCTGCCTCAAACGTCAAGGTGTTGCCGCCTCCCGTTAGTTTCGATAAATTATAGAAAGTCGTTGAGGTATGAATTCGTTGGTCGGTACCGTTAAATATGACGGTAGAATCTCCCGCGTTAAATGTTCCATTACTTAACCAATCCCCTCCCACGAAAATAGAATACTCACCAGCATCAAATGTCCCGCCATTTTGGTAATAATCGTAATCGATCGTCAAACCTGCTTCCTGGGTTATGTCATCTCCATAATTTTCCCCAACCCAAAACGCATCCACCTGCACGGCACTATCTATGGTAGCATTTTCCGCACCTTCTCCATTAAAAATCGCGATCTTTGTATCATCAGGAACGACGCGGCCTGACCAGTTCCCTGCTGTTGACCAATTCTCATCACTCGCCAAGCCTGTCCAATATGAATGCTGCCAATAAAGAGATGGATAGTCAACACCTTCACGATTCACCCAAACATCTCCCGGCTCCCAATCTTCATCTATAAAGGTATACATTTGCTTCATTTCAGCTGTCGTTATCCCATACTCATCATCACTGCCAGAACTGTATTCCAGCTCTGTCGTTTCCGTATCCCAAAAGCTATTATTGACTCCATTTGAATTATTATCAACACCAACAAGGCCTCCTGCAGTATCCTCATCATCACTCGTCACAAGACCGGTTGCGTATGAATTATCGATTGAAGAGTAGTTATAATTATACCCGACAAGACCGCCAACGTAGCTTTCACCGGTCACTGTTCCGTGAGCATAGGAATCTCTGATCTCTGCATTGTCATCATTAAACCCTACCAACCCGCCAACACCGCTTTCAGTTCCTGTTACGTTCCCCGTAGCGTATGACTTATTAATCGTTGAATAACAATAATTATACCCGACAAGACCGCCAACACTATTAGCACCATCAACAGTTCCTGTCGCATACGCGTTGTCAATTGTAGAATAATAGGTGTACCCCACAAGACCACCAACGTTGTCGCTCCCTGAAACGCTACCGGTTGTATATGAATTATTAATAGAAGAAGCATAGTACATAAGCCCAACAAGACCACCAATGTATTCAATTCCATTGACCGTAACATTGGCATAGGAATTATCGATTGTTGTATAGTAGTAGCTCAATCCAACAAGCCCGCCCACATATTCACCATTTTCACCATCCTCGTCAGAGCCCGTAACCGTACCGCCACTCACGTACGAATTATCGATAGAAGAACCATTACATAGATACCCCACAAGACCACCAACGCTTGCACCTCCCGTAATGTCCACATTCGTGAGACCAACATTCCTGATCAAAGCGCCATCAGTGAAACCAAAAAGACCGACATTCTGCTCATCAGCCCGATCGATGGTCAGATTAGAAATGGTAAAACCGGCTCCTTCAAAATAACCGGTAAATTCGTCAGCATTCTCACCGATCGGAATAAAATTAACGATCCCCGAAGCATCAATATCATTCGTAAGAACATACTGTCCTGCTAAATCCTTACCGGGAATACCTTCCAACTCATCTGCTGTTGTTACACGATACACATCTTCATTGTACGTACCATCCCAGTTATCATCTCCTCCTATCGTCACCGTATAGGGGGTATCACCAGCAAAGGATTGTGTTTCATTGAAGGTTGAATCGTCTCCTAAATTAAAATCATTCGTTACCGTCATGTTCCCAAAAAGATTGATCGTCCCTTGCCACGAATCATCTATATCAAGGCTATCCACCGTAATATCCGCGACATCCATATTAGAAATGCGATTTTTCCCTTCATCGATACGAAATACGACATCCTGGTCATCTGGCGTACCGCCGGACCAGTTTCCCGCGTTTGACCACAAAGTATTCACTGCCCCTGTCCAGTAGACGGTATTGAGGAGCCAACCGATAGTATTGCCGAAATTAGAACTCGGCGTTGCCTTCAGGATCGAACTTCCTATATTTACTGAACTTCCAACCCCGATCATCGTCAGATACGGATCGTTGACTACGACATCAATAAACCAAAGACTTCCTTTGACGATTGAATCTAACGTCACAATGTTGTACCCTCCGGCTGAGCCTGCAATATGAAGAGAATCAAGAAATGTGAAAGTACGTCCCGGTTCAAAAAAGAGCCGCTTCGGATAGGTCGTTGACTCAAGATCCCGCTCGCCAACATCATAATATAAATTATGGATAGTCATGTCGCCCCAAAAATATTGATCTCCTTCTCCGACTAATTCAACGCGGGGCGCATCGAGGTGAGAACGCTCAGCACGAATTTCAACACCATTCTGAAGCGTAAGTGTCCCTTCAGCTTTTACATTGACATCCGTGGCATGCAATGTCCCATCCAGATTTATCCCGCCACTTGAAACAAGTTCAATAACACCATTATTATTTTCCACACGCGCTGCTTCTATAATTCCTTCATTATTGACGATCTGAGATAATGTTGTTTTGAGAAGTTTCGCCGTCATCTCAATGCGGCCGCCTGAGGCATGTACTTCACCGCTATTGACAATCTGATCTTTCGTTGTGCCGTCCGCATTTTTCAGTTCCTCAGCAAGCCCTTTGTCCACGACCAGGTTAACAAGGCCGCGTTCATCAAAACTCACCGTCATCTTTTCACCTGAGCCAAGAACCACACTCCCCAGATAGGCAGTCAGTGTTCCCTGGTTTACAACACGATCAGCAAGCAATATCAAGTACCCCCCTTGCGCAACATCAATGTGTGCTTGATTTAAAATTTCTGCCGCATCAAAACCTTTTACTTTTTCAAAGGAAAGTGTGTTGGTGAGGAAAAGTTCGTTTTGAATGTCAAGCGTTGAGGCAATAAGTGAAGAGACATCAATATTCGCTGCCTCGGCGATGTAAACGCCGTGCATGTTTACAAGAACGACGCTACCTTCAGCAAGGAGTGTTCCGAGCCAATCTGTTCGCGTGCCCGTTAGGTCGCGAAACAGCACATCATTGGGTCCAACGACCTTGACTATTTCGTTTGCAAGAATACTGGTATTACCTTCCAATACCGCACGGCCGTCTGTCGTTACCGTCGTAGTATCGCCGTCTTTGGCGATAGATGCATTCCCCGCAGTCACCGACACATCAAATGCAAACGTATTGTAAGGGTACAAGGTAAATATGAAAAAAACGAGTGCAGAACATATGGCAAGACACTTCTTAACTGAAATATTTTTCAGGAAACACCACCGCATTTTACCGCCTCCCTCTACCACTCCAACCACAAACCACGCGATACAATGATCTTTATCACAAAGATATCCGTGATTTCGGACAAATTATATAGAATTTCCTCCTAATAGACAAGCTATTTTACGTAACAGTTTTTCTCTTTAATACACAAAAGCGGAGTAGAAAAGGGGTCACATAACAGTGTGGGAACGTTTCTTTTTTTACATGACGACATACTTTAGCGAGCAGTAGCGATGCTAAAGTATCTGTCGGAATGTATCCTCGCCGCTTTGATTCGCTTACCTCCTCAATAAGTGCACAAGCGAATCAGGCGGGGACACGTCCCCGTCGCCTCACGCAGGACGAAACTCGTAAATGAGGCCATACTTTACGGAGTCCGGTAGGACGACGTAAGTCATTTGCGCGAATTAATACTTTGCCCGTTTTAACATGCAAAGTATATGTTCAGCCAGTAAACTTACGTCACATAGTTCCGTAAGTTTAGGCTTCACGTATCCTCGCCGCTTTGATTCGCTTACCTCCTCAATAAGTGCACAATCGAATCAGGCGGGGACACGTCCCCCGTCGCCTTACGCAGGACGAAACTCGCACGACGCGTCTCGCTTTTCGTCTTTCTCTTTATGCACTTTATACATATCATACGGGAGGAGAAGCGTATCTCCCACAAATGAAAATAAAATATCACAGGTACCCCAAATAGCAAAAGACCTTCCTAACCCTCCCCACTCATCAGCGTCACACGCGAATCCCTTCATCGCCCGCATATCTTCTTTCACACCCGGATATACTCGCGGAGAAACATCAGTTCTATGGCTATGTATTGAAGAACAGCCTGTTAATAAGTGAGCTATTAAGATAAGGCTCACTAATTTTTTTATTGTCTTTCTATCGAGAAGTAAAGTCTTCTTTGGTCTCATGACTTTTGTTCAATGACGGCATTAGTTACCGCCGCGGCAGCAAGATAACTAATTTGCCGCCTGCCTGCCGGTAGGCAGGGAATTAATACTTTGCCGGCCAGCTGGCAAAGTATATGTTCAGCATCATTGATCCCCGCCTGCTACTCAAACCGAAGCAAAGCGGCGAGAGGATACATTCCCGCCGACCGCTCGTGCAATGAGGGTCTTAAGATACCTTCCTTCGGCGAAGGAGAGCCGGTCGGTATGGTCATACGGATGGCCGAGCACATCAATAATGTGGAGATCGCGGCCTGCCTGAAACGCCGCGGCACGTATGATCCCGGAAAAATCATCTAGCGTGAGACGGCCTGAACAGGAACTGGTCACGAGTATCCCCCCTTCACGAAGGAGCATGCAGCACTGCCGATTCGCGCTCAGATAGGCAGTCTTCGCGCGCGCGACACTCTCCAGTGATTTCGCGAATGCCGGCGGATCGCAGACAACACAATCATATGTTTTCTGCTCCTCTATAAGCCGGGGAAGTATATCAAAAACGTTCCCGTGCATACATCGATACCGCGCGGAAAAGGAAAACCCATTGGCCTCAAAATGCCGCTGCGCGAGTGAGAGCGCCTCTTTCGAACTATCGACCATAACGATCTCCGCCGCCCCTCCGCGCGCCGCGTAGACACTCAAAGCACCGGTATAACTAAAAAGGTTTAACACGCTTTTGCCCCGCACAAGGCCTGCCACGCGCATCCGCGCATTCCGCTGGTCAAGATAGAAACCGGTCTTCTGCCCGTCCACGACGTCAGCAAAAAAATGAAGGCCGTTCTCGGTAAACGGCACAACTCCGTCAATACTCCCCTCGTGGACCGCCACGGGTAATACGCCGAGCCCTTCCCGCTTCCGCGCCTCAATATCCGACCGTTCAACGATTGCGCGCGGGCTGAAGGCAGTACGCAGCGCTTCAATAATTTCGTTACGCATACGGTCCATACCTGCCGTATGGATCTGAAATACACATACCTCACCGTACCGGTCAACGATGAGCCCGGGAAAATAATCAGCGTCGCCGTGCACAAGGCGGTAGCCGGTAGTTTCAGGCGGCAGGAGCGGCCGTTTATCATCGTCAAGAGAGCTGAACCGGCGGATAAAAAAATCGTGATCGATACAAACGGCCGTCTCGCGCGCCAGCATGCGCACACGAATCGATGTCTTGGGATTATACATCCCAATCCCTAACGGCTCATTGGTAGCGGAATAAACCGCTACAAGTTCTCCCGCCGGCAGACGGTATTCCTCCTGAAGCGCTTTTGAAAAAATCCATGGGTGGCCTGCAAAAAGAGGGATATCTCTCCCCTTCTTTATATACACACGGGGATAGTGTTCCATGGCACCTACTCCTTTTCTTTCGTACGTATCTGCAGCATGTTCGCCTGCATTTGCGAAATATTCATCGGATGATACGGACTTTCTTCCTCATTCTCGAACCTCTCTTTTTCTTCCATACTACCCCCCCTTTGCCACCAATGCGCCGATGAGGGCGCCGATGACAGTGCTCACGATCGGGTTGCTCGTCAGCGGGCAGGTGCCCGACGCGCATTTACCAAAATACCCGATCCCGTATCCGACCGCTGCGCCGATAATAATACCGATAATGATCTTCATAATTAATACCCCGCGTGTTTTTTTACCCGGTCCCCTCTGCCGTGTGTTTACTTTTTTATCAACTTTTTAAGCTTATTAATATTGTCCGCTTCCCCCAAAACAACAATGCTGTCGTCCGGCTGAAATCGATAATCGGATGGCGGGACGATATTCATTTTGTCTTTCAAGGGGTTTTTCACCGCTATGATGTTGAGTAAATATTTTTTGCGAAAGTCCAGTTCTTGTATGCTTTTGCCATACAATGTTTCCGGAACGGCTATTTCTATGATGCCGTATTGTTCCGACAGCGTTATATAATCGACAATGTCCCCATACAGAAAAAAATGGGCTAACCGGTCGGCAACGTCTTTTTCCGGAAAAATAATCTCATCCGCCCCCACCAGTTTCATTGCTTTTGCATAATCCTCATTATTTGCTTTTGCTATGATTTTTTTGATGCCAAGCTCTTTTAAGAATAAAATGGCCATGACACTGACATCGATCCGCT
The DNA here is from genome assembly GCA_018823795.1 of Candidatus Omnitrophota bacterium. Lineage (GTDB taxonomy): Bacteria > Omnitrophota > Omnitrophia > JAHJGZ01 > JAHJGZ01 > JAHJGZ01. The sequence continues at coordinate 48,346 of JAHJGZ010000081.1, read as the reverse complement.
CCCCCAAACTCACCACCACAATATCAAAATCAGCAAAACCTATCGCCTTGAGAGCATCCTTTTTTGACGCATCCGCAATAATAGCCCGCGTGACCTCGTCTTTGATCGCTTCGATCTTCGCTTTATTAATATCGATGACCAACACTTCAGCCCCCTCGCGCGCTAAATTAAGCGCTAAATTTTTTCCGAAATTACCCGCCCCGATAATCGCAATTTGTTTCATAGTGTCTTCTCCTATCCGATAATTACATTTTCTTCTGGGTATTCATACGGCTCTTCTTTTCGTTGTGCCGTAATTAATATTCCTAAGGTCAACGGCCCTAACCGGCCGACAAACATGAGCAGAACGATTATCCATTTGCTCAAAAAACTCAGCGCTCCGGTAATTCCCATTGACAGGCCGACCGTCCCGAAAGCCGATATGCACTCAAAGACGATCTCGAGGAATGAGCCCCTGACATCACGAAAGGAATCCCCCGCCTTTTCTAAGAGCGCAACACCGTACACCGCCATCATGACGAGCAATGCGCTGATAAAAAAAAGGCTGAGTGCTTTTGTTATGATTTCATTAGAAATTCGTCGCTTAAAAACAGTAACGTGTTCCTTCCCCTTTAATCCCGCTACAACAAGGCACGCAATAAGCGCAAATGTCGTGACCTTGATACCGCCGGCACATGAGGCAGGCGCACCGCCGATAAACATCCATATCATCATGACCATGATCGTGGGAATCGAAAGGTCAGCAACCGTTACGGTATTAAATCCCGCCGTGCGGGTCGTCACCGATTGAAAGACGGCGGTAAGAATTTTTTCACCGATTGGCATTTTCTCACACGCATTATAGTATTCCAGCGCGAAAAACAAGCATGCACCGCCGAGGATAAGCAATACCGACGTCAGGATCACTATTTTGCTATGAACACTCAGCCGTACCCGTTCTTTACGCTTGATGCGCTTTTTCATTTTCTGATATATTTCTTCATACACCACAAAGCCAATGCCGCCGATGACGATCAATCCTATCATGGTACCATTGAGCGCCGAGTGAGACCGAAACGTGGTAAAACTGTCCGGATATAAAGAAAAACCGGCATTGCAAAACGCTGAGATACTGTGGAAACAGGCATACCATACCGCGTTTCCGAGGTGAGTAAAATCATTAAAAACAAAAAATACAAGCACGAGGACACCGAGAAACTCGACAAGAAGAGTAAAAAGGAATATGTGACGGAGAAGCGCAAAGACACTTTTGACCGTCAACTCGGGAAGAATATCCCTAAAAATCAACCGTTCACTTAACGACATCCGTTTTGAAAGTAAAATCACAAAAAACGTTGCAAAGGCCATAATGCCTAATCCGCCAAGCTGTATAAGCATTAAAATGATCAATTGCCCCCAAAACGTGAAGTCTCCCGTATTGACCACGGTAAGGCCGGTAACACAGACCGCAGATGTCGCGGTAAAAAGGCTGTCAATAAAAGAAAGGGCCGCTTTATCAGTCGAAAACGGCATAAGGAGCAGTACCGTACCGATCAAAATAAGGAGCATAAAACTCTCGATCAAGAGTTTCACTGACAGGTATTTGGATGAGCGGCGCATTTTCTTTTTCATACCTGGTACAGGCTATCCTCCTTTTTATAATAGCGGCGTGTGAGAGCCGCGTACGTGAATTTCTCGATCTGATTGCCGCCGGTTGTATGTATAACCGGTTAGTCTTTTTTTCCGTCTACCTCGCGGGTATTTCCTCTCACCTTCTTTATATACACACGGGAATATTGTTCCATGGCACCTACTCCTTTTCTTTCGTACTTATCTGCAGAATGTTCGCCTGCCGGACACATGACGTGTCTTGATCACGTAGTATGTCTCTGGGGGCTCTACTTTTTCCCTCTCTTCATTCTCCCCCGCCTGCTACGCTTCATTTGTCCAGCGGAGCTGGATATGTTTCAGCATATATTTTACATCACTTCGTTCTGTAAAGTATGCTGTCACGTATCCCGTTTCGAAAAGCTGTCAAAAAATTCTTTCATTTGCCCCCGCCTACTACGCTTGTGTACCTATTGAGCAGACAAGCGTAGTAAAACGGCGGGGACTAATTCCGACTTATACTTTAGCTTCGTTATCACTCGCTAAAGTATGTCGTCTCGAAACGATTGCAATACTTTTTATGGATCTCCTCATTTATCCCCGCCTGCTTCTCAAACCGAAGCAAAGCGGCGGGGACTAATTCCGACTTATACTTTAGCTTCGTTATCACTCGCTAAAGTATGTCGTCATTTGTCTTCTGCTTTTTCCGGCTTTGCCATACCGACAAGTAGTCGGCCGAGGCGCTTATGCCCGGCTTTGAGATACCACCGCTTCCACCAGCCAGCAAGGTCCTTTGCTGACCATATAGCAAAATGTTTCTCTAACTCAGCCTTCGCTTGAACCGCTGCTTCGTCCATTTGTTTCTTTGATTCTTCAGTCCATGCCATTGTTTATTCCTTTAATGAGCGCATAATTTATGGAGTGTATTGCACGACATAAATTATTTGCGCGAATTAATCCCGACGAGTAGGGCACAATCGCTGTAAAATTGTGCCCTCGGTTACGAGTCGGGACACTGTTTCTAAAACATTAGCTCTTGTAGTGCGCCGATGGCAGTACTGACAATCGGGTTGCTCGTCATCGGGCACGTACCTGATACGCATTTGACCCTATAAGGCTTTGCCTTAAGGGACAAATTTCGGCAAATTAGTTACTTTGCTATCGCGGCAGTAACTAATGCCGTCATTTGCCGTAGTAACCGACTGCAAACCCGATCGCCCCACCGATAATTATTCCAATAACGATTTTCATTGTTTATTCCTTTTTTGATTATATTTTCGAACTCTCCGACAAGGAGAGGTGAATTGTGTTTGGAGAAAGATGTGAATTGTGAGGCAAATTTTACCAAAAATAAGTCATTTTGTCGAGGAAGAATTATTGGTTCGTGTCCCTATAAAATGCTGCGGATTTATTTACCCCCGCGGAAAGCTGTCCTGTGTACGAAGACAGATACGTACCAGCATCAGCATCACCGGTACTTCAATAAGCACCCCAACGACCGTTGCTAATGAAGCGCCGGATGAAAGGCCGAAAAGTATTGTCGAAGTTGCAATCGCCACTTCAAAATGATTGCTGGCGCCGATCATGGCTGAGGGGGCCGCATCTTCATAGCGCAATTTTAATACGCGGGCTGCCCAATACGTTATACCGAAAATAAGACAGGTCTGAATAAAAAGCGGCACTGCAATCCACACAATGGTAAGCGGCTGCGTTAAAATAACATTTCCTTTAAATGAAAAAAGAAGTACCAGGGTAAAAAGGAGTGAAATAATTGAAACCGGCGTCAAGACGTGTAAAAACTTCTCATTAAACCATTCGATCCCTTTCAGGCGAATAAGTACGTACCGAGAAATATATCCTGCGGCAAGCGGTAAGGCAACATAAATTGAGATCGAAAGTAGGAGCGCTTGCCACGGAACCGGCATACGACCGATGCCAAGAAGAAATCCACCAAGCGGGCCGTAAAGAAATAACATAGTGAGTGAATTGATCGCCACAATCACAAGCGTGTGGCCGTCATTACCGCGCGATAAATATCCCCACACCAGAACCATTGCCGTACACGGTGCAATCCCCAGAAGAATACACCCGGCAAAATAACTCCGCCAAAGCGGGACTTGTAACATTTTTATTCCTTCATGCAGAACAACTGTTCCGGAGCCATGCATCGATCCCACGAGCCAGTCGGCACCGGGCGGGAGCTTGACAAAATCAACGGCATCCGCACCGATACAATTTTTAAACAAAACACCAAGGAAAAGATAGGCTATCGCATACATGGTAAACGGTTTTATCGCCCAATTCACCACAAGGGTCAACCCGACCGGCTTCGGAGACTTCCCTGCTTTAATAACCTCGGCAAAATCGATCTTTACCATAATCGGATACATCATAAAAAACAAACAGATCGCAATCGGAATCGAAACAACCGGTGCTCCCTTGACTGAGAGTGCTAACGAATCAAGAAATTGTGCCATGTTCGGCGCTATTTTGCCCAAGATGACGCCGAGGGCTATGCAAAGAAATACCCACACGGTTAAATACCGTTCAAAAAATCCTAATGTACGTTCTGTTTTCATAACAAGCTCCTATGTCATCTACGTGTGAGTTAAAATCCAGCCGCCCCAGGAAGTTCGTGCTGTGATTCAAAAACATACCATTAGAGCGGTCATCATAATGCGGCAAGTCATACACTAAGGTCCGCAACACCCACCAAATTTTTGACTATCAGAATTACTATTTGACTGCGGATACCACGCACTGGAATGTACGCATCCCCCCAATAAAAGAACAATGATAAAGATAACAAGGGGGCTTCTCACTAATAAAGGCATACCGTTCAATACTTTTAGATTTACCATTGAGCCCTCCAGTCTATGTTCCTCATTCTTTCAATATACACACCACCGATTATAATGATTACTGTTTCCATGACAGCTTTTTTATCCTCTACTCAATGTGATCAAATAGATACCGCCGAGAATCACCAGTATGCCGCATATTTTTTTCAGAATAACCGTACCGTGTGACGATTCATTCCACTCGAGATAGCGCTCGACCATTTCGGTACAGGTACCGGCCAGGACAATAACCGAACAATGCCCAATCCCATACGCACATAATAATAGACTGCCGTATACCAATCGTGTCGAGGAGAGTGAAAAGGTAATGGCAAGCATTGGGGCCATGTACGCAAACGTACAGGGGCCGAGCGCAATGCCGAACAGGAGGCCGAGAAAAAATGCCGCCCACATCCCCTTTTTCTTTATTCCCGGCTGGCTCACTCCTATAAAGGGAAGTTTCAGTATGCCGAGCAAATGAAAGCCGACGATAAAAAATATACCCGAAACAAAATAATTTCCCCACGCACCGACATCCCCCAGCATTCTTCCCATATAACTGGTGATGAGGCCGATAACGGCGATGGTGATCAATATGCCAAAGGAAAAAAGAAACGAAAGTGAAAATGCACGCCTCGTCGATATCGTCCCTTGTCCATTAATAAAACCGACAATAAGCGGGATACTGGCAAGATGGCAGGGGCTCAGCACAATACTTAAGATGCCCCACACGAATGATGCTCCCAATGCAATAAGCGGGGTTGCTTGTAGTGCATTTGTTAAAACTTCAAAAACATGTCCGATCATTTGGTAACTCCTGCATCAGACAATACTTTTTCTATCTCCTCTTTCGGGAAAAATCCTTCATGCCTGAAAATTTCATCGCCGTCTTTATTTAAAAACACCTGAGTCGGAATAAGGCGTATGCCGTAATGTTCAGCATACGGTCTTCCCTCCGGCTGCCAGACATCATGGAAAACAATTTTAACTTTTCCGGCATAGTCTTTTTCAATAGCATCAATAACCGGCTGCATTTGTTTACATGGAATACACTTGACCGAGCCCAGTTCAACAAAAGATACCTCCTCATCCCCGGTCGGCATATCACCGCTTAGTCGATCGGCACTATCATCAGCATTGATACCACTAGTTATAATAAAAAATAAAATTAAAAAAATGCCTATTGTTTTTTTCATACGTTCATCTCCTATGATATCCAGTTAACAATGTCATCAACCGATGGAATTTTTCCTGTTATTTTAACCTGTCCGTCAATTGCCAAGGCCGGTGTTATCATCACCCCGTATGCGGTAATGTCGGCAAGTTTCGTGACTTTCACCACCTCTGCATCACTTCCTGCTTTTGTTATGGCTGTCTGTGCATGTTCATATAACTTTTGACATTTCGGACAGCCGGTGCCAAGAATTTCGATCTTCATTGTTTTTCCTCCGTTTACCCTTTGCTCGCTACTATCAATACACCTATTATAATAAATAATAATCCGCTGCCATAGCGGATCAGCTCCGGTTTACAATGTTTCCCCAGAGCCGCTCCAATATAGACCGCAATCAATGTAATAATCATATAGGCAAGCACCGAAGCTAACCATACGGTTACCGGCCTGCCAAATTTTGAGCTCATACCGATACTCACCAATTGTGTTTTGTCAGCTAATTCAGCAAGGAATACCGCACCAAACGTCATGAAAAATAGTTTCACACCTGTCATTTTATTTCCTCCTTTATCATACGATACTACCAAAAATAATACCGCTTATCGTTGCCATAATAACGACCAGTGAAACATAGACAACGGTTTTTTTTGTTCCGATCACTCCGCGGATGACCAGCATATTGGGTAGACTCAATGCCGGCCCTGCAAGCAAGAGTGCAAGAGCAGGCCCCTTTCCCATCCCAGCACCGATGAGTCCCTGGAGAATGGGCACTTCGGTCAGGGTGGCAAAATACATAAACGCACCGACCACTGATGCAAACAAATTTGCCCAGAATGAATTGCCGCCCACTAGTCTTTCAATAATCGATGAGGGAATAACCCCTTCCTGCCCCGGGCGTCCTAATAAAAATCCGGCGATGAGTACGCCAAAAAGAAGAAGCGGCATAATCTGTTTTGCAAAGGTCCATGAAGAAGAACACCACGCAGTCAATTCCTCTTTTTTAAACCACGACACTATGAAAATAAAAAGCATAATAAGAAAACTGCCTGCGACAAACCACTTCGCGGTAAAAATAATCACCCACCATCCTGCCTCACCATCATGTGGCCGTGCCCAGTTGGCAAATATCAGAAAGCCGATCATTGACGTAAAATACAGAATATTTTTCCATAACGGCTTCTCAGTATCATCGTCGGCCGCAATCATATTCCCTTCAACAACACGGTTGCGTTCTTCGTTCAGAAAAATACAATGCATAAGAAGGCCGATTATAATACTAAAGATGATTGCACCAAGTGCGCGGGCAACACCGAGTTCCCATCCGAGAATACGCGCCGTCATAATAATAGCCAGCACATTGATCGCGGGCCCTGAATACAGAAACGCTACTGCCGGTCCCAGCCCGGCCCCTCTTTTATATATACCGGAAAAAAGCGGAAGCACGGTACACGAACACACTGCCAAGATGGTACCGGAAACGGCCGCAACACTGTAGGCTAACACTTTATGTGCTTTGGCACCAAAATATTTAATCACCGACGCCTGAGAAATAAATACCGAAATAGCTCCCGCAATAAAAAAGGCGGGAACCAAACAAAGGATTACGTGCTCCCGCGCATACCACCGCACCAACGCGAACGATTCAAACAGCGGATTACGGAACGGCAGGAAATCGACCGGCATAAAAAATGCGCCGAGAAATGCCGCACACATAATAAAAAACTTCTTCCATTCTTTAGTCATACATGAAAACATATTTTACGGAACCCGCCCACCGGCAGGCAACGTGACGTAAAATATCCGTTTGAATGTATCCAGCAAAGCTGGATAAGTGCTGTCTCTAACGTACCACGTCATTGCGCTACGTTATGTCAGCATTAATCCCGTCCTGCTTTAGCAGGATCGGGATATGGTTACATCATTTTTTGTTTTTCGACTTACGATGGTGCAACAACCACCTTCGATTTTTATTGCTTTAATGTTAACCAGCGAATCTGCGATTTTTTTATGTGCCTTTGAAATTATCCGCGAAAAAGTAGGCCGGGATACTTTCATCCGCCGCGCTGCCGCCTCCTGTTTGAGACCGCCGAGATCAGCAAGCCGCACCGCCTCAAATTCGTCAAGGCTGAGATACACCCCGTCAAGATTTCTGAGCGGTTTACACTGCGGCCGGAAACACCGCTCTCCCGGTTCGCACTGCACCCATCGTTTCTTTTGTGGTCTCACAGTAGGTTTCCTGAGTTATGAACATATGTTCATAACTATTTTATAATAGGATCATAGAAGGTGTCAAATGGAATAATAGATGGGATACATATAATCCTCATCCACAAGGTTAAAATCTCTACTCAACCGTGAGCTCTTCTTCCCTCTTCCCGCTCAGGTTGCAGTATCCTTCGACTGAAATGGTATCGCCGGATGTAACGTGCGGAAGTTCATAGGAAATGGTCTGTTCCCGGGACGTTTCCTGTTCTTCGAAAGTCAGTTCCGCTATCTCTTCTCCGTTTATGCCGATATCAACCTTTTCTATATAGTGGGAAGCGGGATTACTGACTCGATGCACGATGACCGCATGTACGGTCGAAGTTTCGGCATCAAAACTCACGGTAATCTCCCGTGGGGGGTGTGCATAGGCACTACTCGTACTACACACGACAAAAAAAAGCAGACTCATCAATAGGATACTTATCTTCATACACTCCTCCTTTTGTTCGGTATAACCGTCGTTGCACGATATACCATATTGCAGATTATAAGGGAACACAGTTCGACATCACACCTGATGCCGATTTGGGTCATTGCAAAAATAAGCACGGCAATGCTCACACCGAACACGATCCCCCCGCGGCGTGTATGGGGCGTTGTTTTCGGTTCGATAAGCATAATAAAAATAAAAAAGTAGCTGAAATACCACATGATATCGGTAAACGGTATTTTCATGATGAGATTATTACCGGCAAAAAGGAGAAACGCCGTTACCGCATAACTCACCAAAAGTGCTTCCTTCCGCAATCGTATAATGAAATAGAGACCTACAGGAATGAGGATATACCAGGCATACGTCCCGTACCACGCTGTTCGGGCCCCGCATATAATCATGGCAATCACAATACCAAACGCAGCCGGATTAAAAAAGTGGCGTCCTTTGATACGGATGAGATTTTTGCCGACGATCGCCGCACCGGCGGCAACGAGACTGTGCCACCAGGGACCGTCATGCGCAAGAACAATACCGAGAATGAGTCCGGTTATGCAGGCACTGGTGGTAACGCAAATCTTCTTTTTCGCGGCATAGATAAAGACGGCTTCGATGATGACCGCAGCTGCCGTCACTGCAGCAAGCGCTGCCGTAAATGCAACGACCCCTTCCCTGACTGCCAGATAGAGTCCAAAGAGGACAAGAAAGATAATGAGTTGAATTTTTATGGATGGTACTTTTTTCATACGTAACGGCTTATTATCATACTCTTTGGGAAATGGTTCGGCAAGTCCTTTTACTGAGATACGGAAAAAGAAAAAGCGGGGATAGCCCCTATCGGTACCGTAGTAAGAAAAGATGCGCGTACATTGGAAAAAACGATCTATTTGATAAGACGGACCGTGCCACGGTATGGATCGATTACGCTGAGAGGGCAAGCGACCGTTCTCGCAGCCGTGTCCGCTCACTCATGAAACTGTTTATTTCCCGCTCACGCGCAACCTGCTGCCGTACAAACGTAATGCCGGCCCGTGTTATGTGCCGAACGGTATCTTTCCATACAAAAATACTGCGTACCCACACAACCTGGCCGCACAGCATGGGCTGATCAAAAGGGGAAGAAGAAATATCTAAACTAATCATAACAATATCTCCGCAATTGACTTCCCGTGGCAGGGTAAGGCACACCCCCTGCGGAGACAGATCTGTTGAAAAAGCAATAAAATAGTGCGGCATCTCATACTGGTCTTGCTGTGTTGAACAATGAGCAATAATCTTTAGCGGAACTCGTGTACAACTTCTGCGTTCCTCGTTCATACACCACCTCCTTGTTTTACGCAACACACCTGCGAAACTAGTTCTGCAAGATGTGCGACATCGTCTGTTTTTAAAAAATACGCGTCAGCACCGTCAATAAAAAATTTCTGTTCATCTTCCGGGTAGACACTGGAAACGATTATTTTTACTCCAGGAAATTCTTTTTTGAGGTTATCAAACGTCTCTAACCCGTTTATACCGGGCATGCGAATATCAAGGATGACCGCCGCTATATTTTTTTCCTTCCGCAGTACCGCGAGAGCGCTGTCACCGTCTTCAGCTTCACAGACATGGTACCCTCGTGCGGCAAGAGTACGGACTAACACCCCTCGCATCCGTGGTTCATCATCGGCAACCAGTATCATCGTGGCCGTGTCCATCATACAAAACCTCCTTTATTTTTTCTAACAGCGCATCAAGCCCCTCCGATTTGTCATAATATTCATGCGCATGTTCGATCATCCTCTTTTGGTCTACTTTCGGATACACGCTGGAAACAATAATTTTGATTTGTTTGTAAAAAGAACGTAACACGTCATACAGCATCCTGCCGTTGATATCGGGCATATTAATATCAAGCAGAGTGACATCGACCAGCTCTTTCCTTATTGTTTCATGAGCAGCGACCGCATTACTTACCGCAACAACATCAAATCCCTTCGCATTCAAAAAACGCGTATACATTGTTCGTATTTTTTCATCATCATCAACAATAAGTATTTTTTTCACTCTTCGTTCCTTTCTTTTTGTTTTCAGATACATGATACCACCGGCCACATTAAAGGAACATTAAAGGAACATTAGAATTTTTTAAGATTTAAAAAAAGGACGGTGAGTACCGCATGAAGGCAAAAAGGCTTATACGCATGGCAGAGTAACGGTAAATGTCGTGCCGCGGCCGAGAACGCTGCGTACCTCGACCGTACCCTTATGTATTGCAGCTACAACAGTTACGATAGTTAAGCCTAAACCGCTTCCGGGCTCAGGAGAAACACCGGGGGTCATAACCCGATAAAACTTATCGAATATTTTTGGCAGATCTTTTTCTGCAATCCCGATGCCGGTATCAGAAACAGATATGACCGCCCGGCCGTTATCGCCAGAGACTTTAATCGTTACCGTACCCTCGTGCGGCGTGAATTTAATGGCATTGTCGATGAGGTTTAAGAATAACCGCCGCAAATGTAACGGTTCCCCATTAATCGTCAGTGGTGCGGGGGCATTATCGAAAACTATGGTAATCTTCCTCGGCAAAGCCATTATTTTACTGCGTTCGTATAGTTGAGCCATAAATGCCCTGAAATCGAAACGCATACAATTAAGAATCTCGGGTCTATAATCAAGCCGGGTCAGCAACAGTAAGTCATCAATTATTTTCAGCATGCGTTTAATTTCATCAAGAACAATCGCCATCACCCTTTTATCTTCAGGGTTGTGCATTCGCTCTGTGAGGGCGATCTCTATCTCCCCCCGCATAATGGCAAGCGGTGATTTAAGTTCATGGGCAATGTGAGAACTCAGGTCGGCTACATATTTAAAAGACTTCTCCAATCGTTCGATCATGCTGTTAAATGCGTTGATGAGTTCCTGCATCTCTCTATCAGCATGTTCTGTTTGAATCCGCGCACTCAAATCTTCGTGGGTAATCGCTTGTGCGGTCTTTGTAAGCTTGCGCATCGGCCGCAAGATCCGTTCCGCAAAAAGATTGCCGATAAAAAATCCTACCAACAAAATAATCGGAATAGGAAGAAGCCGGTAGTATAATCGTTGTTTCATTAATTGCCGGATTCGTTCCGGCGAGGTTCCGACTTGGATAATAAAAGTTCCGTCATCGCCAACCGTAAAGCGGCGCGAAAGCACTCTGAGGTACACGTTTTTAAATCGCAGCGTGCTCACATGTTCTTCGTCATGATTATCAATATCGTTCAGTTCTTTCAAAAAAAGGGTTTGAATCTCCTTATCCATATTAGCAGACTGTACGATGACCTCATCCGAGTTCCTTACGAAAGTAATGTAATCGGTATCCAGCCGCAACGTGACATAATTTTTTGCCCACATATCTTCGAGGGCTTTGAGCGTGCTTTGGGTGCGATAGCTGCCGCCGACACCGATGATGTTTCTGAACGTAAAAAATACCGACTGTTCATCATTGCCAAGAACACTGAGATAGGAATCAACTGCATTGAGTATCTTTTGCGTTTTATCAGATAACCGCTCGTCAAATGCCACATACAGATTAAAATATAAGGTAATATACAGGACAGAGGTATAGACGATTAAAAAAACACCTAAGATAGTGGTATAGAGAACGCTGATTTTAAATCGTATCGTGTTAAACTTCATTATTTCCCTTCTTTCAACATGTATCCTGTGCCGCGAATCGTGTGCAGTAAAGGGGGTGAAAAATCTTTGTCGATTTTATTGCGTATATAATTTATGTACACGTCGATGACATTCGTCAGCGTATCAAAATGTTCATCCCATACATGTTCGGACAGCATGGTTCGCGTCACCACCTCGTTTGCATGGAGCATGAGATATTCGAGAAGCGCGTATTCTTTACTGGTAAGCGTTATTGCGGTCCCTGCACGCATCACGGTACGGGTAAGTTGATCTAACACTAAATCTGCTACCTGGAGCGTTGTTGATTTATCCTGTCTTTTTTTTCGCAACAGAGCACGCACCCGCGCCAAGAATTCCTCAAACGCAAACGGTTTGGTCAGATAGTCATCCGCACCTGAATCAAGTCCCGACACTTTATCGCAGACCGTATCACGTGCCGTCAGCATTAATACCGGCGTGTCTATTTTTTTCTCCCGTAATTCTTTGCATACCACCATGCCATTTTTTTCCGGCAGCATAACATCGAGTATGATGAGGTCATACGTATTAATTTCTGCTAAATAAAGCCCTTTTACCCCATCATAGGCAACGTCCACAACATACTGGTTGCCTTGTAATCCCCGCTTAATAAAACTGGCGATTCGCCGCTCGTCTTCGACTAATAAGATACGCATACACATCATCTCCCCCGGCTGCGGTACCGTCTTCTCACGCTGTTTCTGACGGCACGTCGGTCTTTTTTTTGCACAGCAATTGGTGAATTATTATACCCCTCTTTACACCCCTTGACAAGATGCAGTTATGAAACAGCGCTCAAGCGTTCCGTGTATCCGGATCACTGAAGCGGTATCACCTAAAAACTAAGTGCACTCCTACCAACAAAAAAATCAAACCGTACGGAACCTGCCGGCGAAAACAGCAGTCCAATATCGTATTAATTCGTAAGTTTCCGAAGACTAAAAATAAGAAGTATACTGGCAAGGACGACGGCGCACAAATCGGTCACCGGGCCCGTGAACCAGATGCCGTTAAGGCCGTACGATTTTGAGAGGATATACAACATAGGAACAAAAAATAAAAGCTGGCGGTTGAGTGTGATAACGGTTGAGGTAATTCCTTTTCCGATCGACTGAAAATAGCGTGAGCTTAAGATCGTCATTGTAGTAAACGGCGCGGCGCATACAAAGATACGCATCGCACGGCAGCTTAAAGCGACAAGTTCCTCGTTGCTGCCCGCAAAAAGACGTACAATATATTCTGCACCGATCAGTATCCCGGCAATAAAGACGATCGATATCACAAACGTTATACTGCACGCATACACGATCGTTTGCCGCACACGGTCAAACTGCCGTGCCCCGTAATTATAGCCGATGATCGGCTGCATTCCGGCAGCCATTCCAAAAGTAAAAAGCATAATGATCGAATTAATTGAAAATACGATCCCCATCGCCGCAACAGCCTGCGGCCCGCCGATCGTGATCAAGCGTTCGTTGGCAAGCGAGAGTTGTACACTTGCCATGACATTCATGAGTGCCGCTGCCATACCGAGGAGGGCAATCCGCTTTACCGTCTCCCACTTGAGTATGAGATGAACGGCACGGATATGCAACACTCCTTTTTTTGAAATAATATAGAAAAGCCCCATACACGCGACACATGCTTCTGAAAGGACTGTGGCAAGCGCTGCACCGCGGGTTCCCATATCAAGACCAAAGATAAACGTGTAATCGAGGATGACATTCAAAATCGTTCCGACAACGATCATGGCCGTTGCATACATCGGATTACCTTCTGCGCGAATAATAAAGGTCATAGAAAATCCGTACAGAAAAAGAAGGATACCGAAAAATATCACCTCACAATAATCCCACGCATAGGGAAACACCGCATCCGGCACTTGAAAAAGGGCGAGGATCTGTCTCCCCCACACGACACCGACGATCGTTATCAGGATACCACTACCGGTAATAAGGGTCATGGTGTTGCCAAGGACATGTTCGGCCTGCTCTTTTTTCTTCTCCCCCAGACAGAGTGAAATAAGGGACGCCCCGCCGTTACTAAAAAGAAGACAGAAGCCGAAGATGATAAGCATGATCGGAAACGAAAACGTCACCCCGGCAAGCCCTAATGCCCCGACCTTCTGCCCGATAAACGCGCGGTCAACGACATTGTACATCGCATGCAGCACGAGGCTGAAAATTGAGGGTACGGCAAATTTAAAAAGGAGTTTTGGGATCTTCTTTTGGCCTAATTCGTCAGGATGTTTCATACGCAAAATATTTCTCTGTAATGGTAATGAATGGTTCGTTACCGATTTAAAAAAATAAGAACCGTATTGTACCACACAAATGTTTTTCTGAGGTAGGATTTAAGGTCAGATCAATGAGTATCACAGCGAGTAGTGACATATCCAGCGGAGCGGGATAATATATTTGAATCATTTATCCAGCAGTGCTGGATAATATACCTGAATCATTTATCCAGCGTAGTTGGATATGTTCAGCCTACAAACTTACCCGTTCGACAGGCTCAGGGTGCTGAGCGGCGTCGAAGCACGTCACGTTATTCCGTAAGTTTGGGCTTTACGTATCCCCGCCTGCTTCTCAAACCGAAGCAAAGCGGCGAGGATAGATTCCCTGCTTGCCGGCAGGCAGGCGAGTGCGGAGCTGAATGTAGGAAGGAAGAATATAGCACGGATAAATCAATATGGGGTTCTGTACTTTTTGGAGTTTGGTGGGACAGTAGTCATTCATTTACCCCGTCTCGAAAAGCTGTCGCAAAACCTTTTCAAGGATTTGCGACTCTCGACGGGATAAGTTCCGACAGATACTTTAGCTTCGTTATCACCTGCCTGCCGGCAGGCAGGCTCGCTAAAGTATGTCGTCACTTAAGCGGCTTGTGCGAACTGCGTATTGAGCAAGGCACGTTGAATCAACGTATGCACAAAAGTGCCAACAAATTCGGCAATGCCGCCTGTGGTGAGATTATACTCGCTGTTAAAGGTGTAATGTTTTTCAGCAAATGACTGGGTCGTATTCCCCCGGGGGGAAATCCGTAAAATAGTGTTCTTCCCGAAAAATCGTACAAATTCAGGCTCATTCACAAGCAACGCAAAAGGAATAAGCGCTAACGTTTCAGAGCGTGCATCAATCGACTTTTGTTGTCCAATTAAAAAATAGTGCGGCCGTCTTTGGCTAGAAGTAAAGGAAAACGCAATCTCTTCTAAGCGATCCTCATGAGCAATAACGGCTACTTTTTCAGGATTATATCCACACGTATCACTATTTCGGCACAGCGCAATTTCAACCGCTTCTTTAAACGTAGGCGCCCACTGTCGCCTCACTGTTTGTTTATTAAAGACAATCAACCGTTTATCGATGTCGGTGCAATTCTTATCATAGAAAAATAACGCCTGGTCCCCCTTCACCATGTCCATAAGATACATTTCTTCATCGTGTGTTAAAGGCGAGTGTATTTCACAAACAATAGCCATGGCATTTTTCGATACCTGTCGAATACCGTTATGTATCGCCTGTACCATCAGGCTAAAATTCGCTTGCCGGAGTCCTTCAAAAAAAGGCGCCAAGTCTATAGTGCCCTCTTCCGCTTTTTTTTCCGGAAGCACAAGAGAGACAGGCGGCTCTTTTTCACAATAGATTCCTAGTATCTGTCCGCCATCTTCGGTCTCCTGACCGTTCTGCTTGACTGGCAGAGCGTTATTGCTTATTCCCGCGCAGTCTTTTCTCTTACACACCTCACAGCGGGCAATCTGACTGCGGTCTTTGAGACACTGCAGGCCGCGCAACTGTAAAAATTCATCTGCACGGTCTTTATACGCTAAATCATCCCGAACAAACGTCTGTACCCGCAAGTTAAGTTCGCCCAAAAACTTTTCGAATTCTTCTTTTTTTTCGTCACGGCCAGCCGTCCAAATCGTGCTATTTTCAGCATTCATAATAAAATCAATGATTCTCTTAAAATGCATGACGTTCGCTTTTAAACCTGCCGGATCATCAAGATCAAACACGTCATTCCCCTTCGGAACCATCGTCTCTGATAACCGAACGCTGAGCGCCGTAATTGCCGGCTGAATTTCATACACGATTGCCTCAATCCTTTGATGAGGGGCCTGCTGACATGCATTAAATGTTTGCCAAAAGGAACGGTCAGAAAATTTTCCAATAAAAAATTGTAAATCCAATAAAAGTTTTTCGAGATTGAACCGTTCCCCAAATTCAATATTTGCCATTTCAAGATAAGCACCTATACAATCAAAAAATGCTTCATGCCCGAACGCGAGAGATTCACCCGTCAATCGACTGCGGATGTGTTTCAGATGGAACGGATTTCCCAAACTCGTCGTTGCGACCATAACGCCGTCAAGTATATTCAAAACATTTTGTTCTGCTCCGGCTAGCGATTTAAGTTCGTCTACGCTTTCGGGAGAGACAACCTCCCCATTAAGAAAAACCGGCGGGAAAGAAGGGTCTACTGCCTTTATCTTTTTGACTATGTTTATGAAGTCCTCCCACTTTTTTCGTGCTGCACCGGCTTTATAGTTTTCTTTCGGAAACCGCGTATGTACCACGATCCAATCGGCACCCGGCATTATCCGGCCGGTATGATCCCGTGGATGTGCCAAGGCTTTGAGGAATTCCACCGTTGCGCGTTTTTCTAAGTCCGTCATCGGCGATTTCGCCTTCTTTGCAGGCGCTCCTAGTTCTGATTGTTCGTCACTGCTTGGGAGGGGAACCTGCACAAGCCGTGTCTTAACACACACGGGAATATCTAACTCAGCCTTAAGGGCACCGATAAGTTCTTCAGCAAAATAGGGTACGTGAACCTCTAGTGCTTTTTTAAATTCCTCTTCAACGGTTTTTTCTACCTGCTGCAACTCTTCACCTGCTAAAAAATCCGAATACTCTTTTTCGACAATAAATTTTTCGAGCGCTGTGACAAGCTCCTTGACGGTTAACAACATATCATTTTTTTTCACCGGAATATTGCGAAAAATAAACGTTCTCCCTGTATATCCTTTCCCTTCTTTATGCACAAGGTGAATAAACGGTTGGATCTCCAAGTTTTCAATAATAACCATATCGTTCAAAAAAGCCCCGCCCCGCTGGCCTGCCAAGGCAGGAGACCCCATATTAATATCGATAGCGCTTGCTCCCATATATTGCGCTATTTTCGCAACCCGTACTGCGGCATCTTTTGTCGCGTCCCAGTCAATGCCGCCGGTTACAGACGATTCCACTGCCCGCTCATTCTCGCGTTTTTCTGTTTCATCTGTGCCGTCCCTTTTCCTCATGAATATATCATTGCCGCCGGTGGTATGATGCGGAAGCGCCAGCTGAAAAACATTTTTCATTCCGGTAACAAAGTTCATACGGGGAAGGCCTCCGACATATTCAAAATCCCGCCAATAGGCATCCCGCCTAAATTTCTGATCAAGAACACTTCCCGTGCGTATCAAATCAGTATAGACTACCGCCGCATCTCCAAAATCATTAAACAACGCCCGCATGGTTGCATGCGTATACGGGTCGATAGGGGCAGAAAGCACAGTCGGCAATATATCGGTAAGTTTTTTCGTCTTTATATCAAACCCGAAAGGGGTTGAGGCTGTTCTCCCCTTACTGTTTTCTTCTATTGCCACAGTAACGTTTCTTTTTTCATTTTTCATGGTAAACGCAATCTTTTTTTCATTTTCTAAAAAGGATACGATATCACCGCATGCAGCGTCCGATGCAAAAATATCGGTGATTTCGACAGAACTTTCATTTTTTGTCTTTTGTACGTTCTTGATGAGTATGCGTAAGAACAGCGTATCCTTTCCTGTGGTAACGATAAATGCCGGCGCAAGCGAGACGATAGTGCGTGGGGTGTTTTCCTTCCCGTCAGAAAACAGTTTTTCAATTTTTGCGAAAAAAACAGTATCGCTTCGGGCACGCAATAGCGAAAACTGCTCCTTATTCTTGGTAAAAGAATCTACCGGTATATCAACACGGATATAGTCAATGCGCTCTGACGGATCATAAACTTCACCCGATTGTTGCGCGGAGACCGCATCAAGTCTTGGTAAGGTAACCGTCGCAAAATTATATTTTAATGATGGGTCTTCGACGCTCGCCTTTTCCTCGTTGCCGGGAATGTTAGAAAGAAAGTTAACAGTATGGTCCTGGATAAGAGAGGGAATTTTTGCACGAAAAATAGGCCACTCGCTCCGTCGGATGGCTTCATACTCAGCATTAAGCCGGTGAAGCGGCTCATAATTGACCGCAAAATCGATTGCCATGACAGCCCGTTTTCTGCCCGCCGTCGTTGTTTTTTCGTTGCCGATAGTAATAGTAATCCGCCGCGACGGTGTTGTGTATTCAAGCTGTATACAATCGTCCGCATCATTATACGATGCCTCGAGGGCAAACAAATTTCTGTCTTCGGATAGAGTGAAATAATATGAGCACGCTGCTTTTACATTCGCGGTAAAGGCCGTAAAACCTTTTTCCTTAAAAATATCTTTGAGAGTGAATTTTTCATCGTAGGTAAGGACAAGCTCTTTATGTACACTTTGCCAGCCGCCGCCTTTAAAGAGCTGAAAAATAAAACCCTTATACGCCGTCGTATGTTTGGGAATAAAATCCTGCCGCTCAAGTTCTGCCCCGCTCAAGGAATTTCGGTATTCCAACATCTGGCGGGCATTTTTATGAACGAATATTGAAAATACATAGGTGCCTGATTTTAAATGAGGGACAGGGCTTAGGCGCGCGACGGCGGTATTATCATGAGAATACTGTTCATCATAGTGTGCATTGAAGGGGTCGTTACTCAACTCTCCCAACCCGACAAGATACCCATACCACAACTCACCGAGGATGATATTCATATCGTATTTGTTCATCTCTTCTATCATGCGGTTGCGGCAGTCATCGGCGTCGGAATACTGTGCATTGAAAGGAACGATCGCAAGCCTGCCTTCGTTGAACGCAGTGCTGAGCAAATATTTTTCAGAGACATCTTGCCGGCGCAGCAGTGTATCAAAATACGGAATCATGAAATATAAATCATCCGGGGTAACATCGGTATTCAGGGTCGGAAACGCCGAACCATACATCGTGACATCAAACCCTTTATACAAAAGTAAACACACCTGCCATAAACTTAATATAGTTTCATCGCCGGCATTATTAAAAAAGATGGAAACATCCTTTTTGTTCTTTTGTATCAATGCCTCAAGGACATCAAAAAATTTCTCGCCCTGTTCGTTGTGAAGGCCATCCCCCCCGCGGTGGTCAATGAGAGGGTAGGGTTTATCCCGGATATATTCAATGTTGTCTGATTCAAAATGCTCCCGCGCTATTCGTTCAACAAGGTCGTTATAAACCTGTTTAAAAACCTCTTCTTTTAATTTCTTTGCCTTTTTCCCTGTCTTTTCTTCTCTACTAAACACTTCTTTCGGCGGCAGTGTCCCGGAGCGCGTATCGACAGGACTTGCCAAATAAGACGTAAACCGTTTGAGCGATGATTCAATCCTCTCGATTTTCTCCCACGCACACGTGTCGTAGAAAAAATACCGTCCGGCCCAATCGTGCGGGAATTGGCTAATGTCCTTATCCGTCGCGTCGAGATAGCGCGGGGCAGCCTCCCGTTGGGGCCACCGGAATGCAAGGGCGGTCACCCAATCCAACATACGGAATAGTTCGGTCTGTTCTACGAGGTTAAGGTCGGACGCGTCATAATTCCATTTATCCGGATTAAACGACAAGGATCCCAGCTCATATTTCGCTGTAATTTTTTGTAACTCATTCAGCATCTCTTTCAGGTAAGGTTCCTCATCAAATAAGCTGCCTTTATACTCGCGTTCATAGACTGACGCAAACGATTGTATAATGTCCATCATCTCACTGCAGTATACAACCGCATCATAGAGCCGCCGTTCCCGTTGTGCCAACTTAATTTTCTTCACATTAAACCGTATATTTTCAAGCATCCGGTTTAACGTATCAGACCCTGATGTGTTATGCCGCATAGCCTCATCGAGCGCCTCCCAGTACTGTTTCATCGGCCCTCTAAATTTAATCATGTCCTCCATCCGCCGGAAGCTCAAGTTTGCTATTTTTTCATGGGGAGCGAGCGCATCTTTTTTGGTAATAAATTTTTTCGAAGAGCAATACTCCTTGAAGTAATCATACGGCAACCCCATCACGGTAAAAGGGTCTCCAATAACCTTACTGACTAAGGAGAATAAACCGGGATTGTACAAATCAAACAACCCGAATGGAATTTCGTGTGTATAACTCCGTGATAAAATATAGGTACGGACAAAATTGAATAATTCTTTATCGGTATATGACCTATTCGTAAGAATATTGTATAAAGAAAATTCTTCATCAAGGAAATGTCCATCATCATGTTTTATTAATCGTTTTTTTATTTCACCAATAAGCGCTTCGATCCGCGTGCGATTATCTTCATTGCTGCCTATGCTTTCATCTGCATGTTGTTGCGGTATTGTTTTTAAAAAATACATTTTCCAGCTCTCCTCTCCAGAAACCTCAGAAGCAAATATTTCCTCAAATAGTTTCTGAAAAGGCGGTGTCGCTTCATAGGTAAATCCGTGCCCCTCCGGCAATGCCCTGCGGTAGACAATGTGTGCCCGCTGTAATGCCTTAAATAATGTCTCCCCTGTCCACTCTGGCGTAAAATCATTCAAAATTTCCCAACGCTCCTGCGCTTCTCTTTCTATTCTTGCCCTGAGCTCTTCACCTTCATCTGCATCGAAAGTACCGTTCTCATCTTCCATTTTCATCTCAGCAACCCCATAGCCAAGTTTGACTTCAGGGATACCGTAGCGAGTACTGCCGTCCGGCATTGTCATCCCTTTTTTTATCGTATTCAGGTCGACAAAAGCTATGGCGGTATATACGCGCACATCCTGCTTTGGTTTGAACAGTTTGTCGATGTTCTGCTGAGTAATAATTGTCGGCTTATCATCAATGTTGCCGTCCCCGACACAAAAAACAGTGTGGGTAGCCATGACAAACCCTTCTTTTTGTCCTACCGCAATATCCCACGCCTTTGCTACAGCAACAGCCATTGCAGCACTTATCGGATTATCTTTATTCAGTCGATAAATATCCTGGTCACGCATCACCTCTTGTTCTTTCAAAAGGCTTGCTAATTGAAGCAGATGTCCCGCTCTATAGTCCTCAAGGGTCGAGGTTCCGATCAATCCGGCCACTACTTTGCGCGCCACAGGCGAATCAGATTCAAAATTAATCTTCAGTGCAGCTCCTTCTTGAAATGCCTCATTTCTTTTTTCCCGTTCATCTTTAAGCACATCAGCTAAAAATAATTCACATTCACTTTTCCATTCTCCAAGGCTTTTCTCACGCCTCGTCTGTAACGCTGCACTCCCCACGCCGCCGTCTAAATACGCAGCAATGAGCGCAAATGCGTTCTGTGGGTCTCCATGCTCTTTGTGCCACATAAACCGCCACATTCTTTCCTCAGGGCTCGTCTGTTCCATAAAATGAATGAATTCCTCGTTCATGAGAACATCAAACTTGTCTTTTTCGAGTGCTGTTGTATCAGGCATACGATGCATATCATCGGCTTTTTCCTGAACATTACGTGTCCTCTTTTTTTGAAACGAATATTCATAGTGAAGTGCGTAATCTTTGAGCGGGCCAGAGAACAATTGATTCTGGCGAGCCATATTTTCAATTGACGTAGCATTTTTCTTTGTACGGATCACGAAAAGATCTGTTGTGGGAAACATGTTTACAAAAACATTGCCTTCGCGCCCTTCGATATCGCCAAAGACATCTTCACCGATCAACACCGCTACGTCATGCAAACCTAACTTTTTCAATTCCTTGCGGTGCTCTTTGCCGCGCGGCGGGGAGAGCTGTTCTATCCGCAAACGATTATTTTTGAAAAAAGGGACGAGTTTGTTCTGCACATCAATAAGTAATCGATGTTTCCTCCCATCTTCGCTTTTCGTTATCGCAGACGATAGTTTTTCCATAAACATATGCTGCAGGTAAAACATATCATAGGAAGTAGCATCGTTGATCATGTTCGGTGCCGGATGCAAGAAGAGGGTAACTTCTTTTCCCTGTTGTATTAAAAAATGCGCGAGGGCAAGCGTGGCAACAAGTTCATGGTCAACGTTATTGACGACAATAGCTATTCTATGTTCACTTTTGCTTTGAATCTGATTGAGGAAACGTTTGTACAGGTGCTCCTGATCTTCCTCGTCTTGTAACCGTACCTGTGAATAGTTAAACCCCTCTTTAAAATAAAAATGTTTCTCATTTGCCGTTAATATATTTTCGATAATCGTATTTAAATCTCCTTCCACAAAATAGTTTTTTAACGATTCCGCATCCTGATCGATGAGATAATCGACCGCGGTCTTCATTTTTTCTTTTTTAATGCCAAAATACATGTCGGAATTTTCTATTTTTTCTATTATGCCATTTCCCGCATTCCCTAGTGATTCAAAAAAGGAAACCATGTCGGAAAAAAGCGGCGCCACGGCTTTTGTGTATAAACTGTTAAGGCGATCGTTTCGCCATCCCCATACTGTGTTAAGGCGTTCTTCAATCTTTCGGAACGTGGCAATAAATTTTTTAAGACTAATATTGCGGGTATTAAATACCTCGTTTTCCATTATCTCACCGAACTCTTTCCGTAACGATTCCGTCGCCGTGTCGCTCTTGACCGCAATGAGAAAAAGGCATTGCGCGGATGTTTTCAGTTTTCCCTTCATAAGATAATCCCGTGCCATTCGCTTCAGCAGTTCTATTTCATATGTGTGCATGCGACTATCGTTTTCAAACAGATCATCACACGGTCGGAGTTTGCTGTTTTTGCTTATTATTCCCCATTGCGGATCGGAGAAAGCAGCGATGGGCAATGATCGATTCTGAGTAAGTATGGCGGCAAGCTTCCTGAAAGAAAGCCCTTTAATCACATAGGGGTCTCCATAAATAGTATTAATAAGAGGGAAAAATATGTCGTCTTGAATGCCGATTCCACCTGCTTTGCCTTTATACAATCCCGCATTAACATAGCAGCGGTAAAGTTCTTCAACGGTTATCTCATGATACTCTTCTTTTTCGATTTTTGTGAGTGTATCGGCTGCCTCCGCATCGTTTTCACTCTGAGTGCGCACCATGAACTCGATAATTTTTTTCTTGTCTCTTCCGTTAATTATTTCATACGGCTGTTTAAGGATCACATAGGAACAATCCGTATCAACATGTACGTTCGGATCGCCTTTCTCAGGCACCTCAACGACGACGAAACCTGAAATTCCTTTCGTCGGCTGCCCTGCAAGGACAGCATACATATCCCGTGCTTCCTGTGCACCCGAGGGTTTCGCAATCTCTTGGTCGTCTTTATCAAGAAAAATGAAGTCGCTTCCCACATACACGCCCGGGGCAAGCGCGCTTTGATGTTGTAATGCCTGAAAAACCTTATAAAACGCAAGCGCCATAAGAGCGCTTTCTTTCGTCCCCTCTGGTGAAAGCGGTTCAAAGTCGCTGTCAGGCCCGGTTATCGTAAAATCATCGTTAAGTTTTACGCCTGTCATTTTTTCAACGAGAGAGGCAAAAATTTCCTTTTTCCGCGGTGATGCCGAGCACAGATAAAACCGATTTGTTTCCTCTGCGGCGCTCTTCCTTTTTCCCTCGGTAAGTTTTACCATTACCTTTTGCATGAACTGTTCTGCCCTTTTTTTATCTTTGTCTATCATCCGTGTCAGGCACGCCATGGCATACTCGGGGAAGGTATTGATCGCACCTATAAACGATTCTGTATCGACGTCGTCATTACGGACGATGAGTTCGAACGTTGCCATCGCAGCGTCACTGTTACGGCATCGTTTCCAATACTGTTTCTTCCACTCCTGATAGACTGCTTCCTCATCCGGCCCGCGAAGGCCTTCAGGAAATAGTTTATGAACGATCGTTTTGAAAAAAATAAGCCGCTCGTCTTCCGTGTAGGTTCCTTTTTCGTCAAACCAGTGGGCAAGTGCCATAGTATTGAGCCGCATAGCGCGGGATTGAGCAAGGACATTCGTGGTATATATGCCTGTCTGAGGGGCGTTCATAACCTTCGGCGTAATAACAACAGGGTAGATTGACTGCCGCTTCAATAACTGTATCATCCCTTCACGGTGAAATCCTCCGATAACTGCCACGCATAAGCCAGCAGACGTATTTGCGGTACGTATAATATTCTGTGCCATAACCTCTTCACGTTCGAGCGCACGGTCATAAAATGTAATAATGGTATTGAGTACGATGTCGATGTGTGGCAAAAAAGTGTCATAAAAATCATCAGGTAATGTTCCGTCGATAGCACGGAGTACATCCGCTGCATGCCGCACACTGAATGAATGACGATTCTTTTTAAGATACTGGTATTCGTCACGTTCAAGTTCAAGTGCAATGCCCTTTTTGAGAATAGCAAGCTCTTTTGCTAAGGTAAAAAGAGTACGCTCACGGGGGCTGCCGATAAGCTTCTGAACAATAGAGTCTTCAAGTGCCAAAAGTTCATCGGCTAATCGCACAGTATCGACACGATGAACATTCTTCGCCTTAAGCAGCTGTTGGATAGACGGCCATGCATGTATATCAATAGGATTGGTTAAGCACCACGATAATAAGCTTTCGATATAGGTAAGGGTATCGATTGCTCCCGTGCGCATAGCGTCACGCATTTTTTCTATTCGATAGAGATCTTTTGAATACACAAGGCTTTTTAACCTATGGACTTTTTCGATAAGGTCATCTATTGCGGACATACTACTCGTGCCTGCGGTCATGGCATCAAGGTAAGCCTGAAATTCTAAACGATATAATTCTTTCTCTTCGAGTCCAACGACGGGCGACGCATTATGTGAAAGAAGAGAAAATAATTCGACTCCAGAAATCGTGCCTTCTTTAACATACGTATCGAACACCTTTTCTTTCGTTGTTTGATCGGGATAGGTCGAAAAAAGCGTTGTGTCTATCCGTCCAAATGCTCCTTCGACTCCGACAGTAATATTCTTTTCACGGGCATGGAGCACTTTAAGAATTGAGGCAATCTTTTTTTGTACTTCATAATTACAGTGTGCGTCATCAATAAAAACGACACGCGGCGCGGCGGATACAGATTCCTGGGAAGGCGATGTATAGGTGACAGTCGCTTGCTCCTTCGGCAGATAGTCAAAATGATGCTGTGGGGAGACCTGGGTACTAGCCGTCTGCGGCTCACATGGAGGATATGACACATGGTCTTCAAACGAATAACATGGAGACACATGGTTAGCAATAACAAACGTTACTGCCATAAAAAGTGCTATGTATTTTTGTACAATATCTTTATACATATTGTGCCTTTTAAGGTAATAGAGAAGTTATGCTGTATTTCTAAACGTATCCCCGCTGCTTCGCTTGTAGGATGTAAGGTCGGTCATTTATCCAGCGTAGCTGGATAATATATTTGAATCATTTATCGCCCGCCGGCTTCTCAAACCGAAGCAAAGCGGGATAATACACCTGGATCATTTATCCCTTATCCGCCTGATGGCGGATAAAATATTAATTGCTTCATTTATACTTTGCCAGCTAGCTGGCAAAGTATAAATTCGGCCATATGGCTTACGTCGTGCTTTGCCCTCCGTAAGCCATGGCCTCATTTAAGCTGCTATTTCAATAGCGCGGCGGCGGTGCTGTTCGTAAAGTTGTTTCATAAGTGTTTCAGAAAGATATTCATTAATCTTTAAATAATCAGTAACCGCCGTATCGCTTATGACACCATTATTTTCGAGCAACTTATTGAATGCAATATGCGGCGGAATCTTTCCACGATAAATAGAATAGAGCATGGCAGCAAGATACCAATTGGCGAGTTCGCTTAAAGTAAATTTTCCGAAATCGCTCATATTGTTATCAAAGGTAATCGTATTCACCGTACGCCACATCCCGCCTTCTGTTTTGATTTTCTGTATGATGTCATGATCAACGGTCGCCATGACGGTTATATGATCCCCATTGCCGTTTTTCATATTACGCTCAATAACACGCATGACATCGGCATCAGCAACCACCTCAATTTTTTTATTTTTCGTACGTTTAAATAAATTACGTGTTTCCTCATAATGAACAAACAGTTGATTAAAGGCAGCGTAAAAACTCTCGGGAATAATAACCACCCCCGGATCATCTCCCGTAAACATATTGCGCAATACATGGTCATACCCAATCTCATGGGGAAAGCCGCTTAAAAATTCAAAATATGCCTTCATGAGCGGCTCGGCTACTTCTTTATTTTCCTTCAGGATATCATCAAGGCTGTCACGTTTATTTCGTTCGATTAAAAATGTTACGATAAGTTCATAAATAAGATCCGGCACATTCTGTTTCTTGATAAACTGCGTGATATATGTTGATGATGCCGCCTGATCGATATCAAACGTAGCAAAATTAAGCTTTTTACGAAAAAGAAGAAGCTCTACTTCGCTGAATATTCGATTCCACTCCTGCCAATTAGTAATAAGGGGATTGTATAATAGAGAGGCTTCTATTGTATTGTGTAAATTTCCAAAACCTTTTTCTTTTAATAAAAATAAATCAATAATACTTCCCCACACCGGCGCTGCTTCTGTTTCATACGTAATACGGCCATTGTCGGTCTTATGGGCTCGCGCCTCATGCCGAAGATACCACCACAGGTCGACAGACGAAAAAGATTTGTGTGCGATATCCGAATCGACATAGATCACGTTTTCCTCGCGAGGGAAAACATTGACAATCTCCCCCATATCTTCAACGATGATGATTTTTACCTCTTTATTCAAAAGATACCCGAGTTTTTCCCTGACGCGGTGTTCAATCTCAAGCGCTTCATCAAGCAATGTTTTAATTCTTAGGAACACGTTTTGCTGAGGGCCTTCATCAATTACATATGACGTTACTTCCTGCGATGCACCATCTTTAATCTTAAAAAAACCAAGTTGCGTTAATGTCGTAGGATCTTTCGGGGTAATCCGATATTTTCCCTGATTAAAATCGGTTATTAAGCGAATCGGCATATTCCCTCGCTGTGCATAGTTTTTTGCTACGGGAGATCGATTTAAAAGCGCAGACTTTTTCATGGTTTCATGCTTAAGATTTTTTGCTATCTTTTGTTTCCCTGGTGACACTTTTGTGAACGGTGCGTTTTGCGTTTTCTTTTTTTCTGTTTTCTTCTTTGCCGGCTGTTTCCCTAAATCATCACAAGCACTCCTGACACTCTTTTCCAGTTCTTCCAATGTATGAAAACGGCCATTAATGCGCCATTCAGTCATAACTCTTTTTAAAATAACATCCGTATAGTGCCGATAGCCGTTATCATCGATGATCCCAATGGCAAGAGCAACGACGTCCTTATACTCAAGCTCATATAATTTTTCCGGGTCGTAAGAGATTTGATTGTCGGCAGATAGTTCAAGGACAGCCCGTGCAAATTGCTGGTGCGTATGTCTGTCATTAAATGCTGCCGAATAAAGAACATCCATCGCTAAATCAATAACAACCGGCAATTCAAATTTTGCTTTATAAATCAATGCAGCAGCAAAAACTTCTTCTTCGCTCGGGTGATCGCTCGCACGGTCTACGGTATTAATAAAAACATTCTGTGCATACGGACGAAGTAAACCAATCGGTGAGATGTCACTGCCGTAGAGTGCATTGTGTTTTGAAATCATGTAATACGCTTGAAACGCAGCATATACCCGCAATTTTTTACTTACCTTCACCTGTCCCGTTAAAACATCTTTTATTAATGATATCTCCTGCTCCAACTCATCAGGATGCACCGTCTCCTTACTATGATACAACGCATTCAATGCGTCGATAACTTTCTGGTTCTCGCGCGAATTAAGGATAAGACGACTTGATGAGACAGAGCCAAAATGGGCACTTTCGTTCATATCGCATTCTCTTTCGAGCGCCGCTTCCCAATCCTGAAAAATTTCAAAAAGGCTTTCGGTCTTCTGTTGTGGCCGCATATCACTTGCCAAAACAGTGCTACAAAAAAGGCCGACAAGACCGTTTATGAATATGGCGGGTAACGTTTTTGTAAGCGGTATTACATTTTCCCCGGTGTGTGATGTTTTCTTCCCTGCTGTTTTCTTTAAGATTTCTTCTAAACCCTGGATAGTGAATATTATCATCTTTCTGTCTGCAAGATTGCGGCTCAGTCTTTGTATCTCTGCTTGCGAAGTATCAATAGATTCCCGTTCTACATAGTGTCTAATAAACTTCTCTATCTCAACAGCATCCGTTGACAAAATAACCATCTTGAGTCCTTCATCGGTCAGTTGTACGCGATTTACTATACTCCTGCCCCGTACATCAAGTCCGGTGATATCAATATGCTCTTGAATATCTTTAAATGACATCGGCGTATCACTCGATTGAGGGTATATGCGAGTAACAAGGGTATTAACCTGGATATTGGTAAGGATACGGTTCATTGATTCGCTCAGTCGATACAAAAATATGGGCAACTCAAATCCATACTCATCGTTTTTCAACACATTGTTATATCCGAACTCGGTAAGTGGCGCTTGTTCGCCAACTCTTTGGGGTACATTATTCAATTCTTTTATAATCGGCCATCCGTTTTTCTGTATCAGCGTCTTGAGGATGTATGTATCAAATATGTTTTTCTCAATATTTGTGTCGGTCATAACGGTCCTCAATAGCGTCTCTATTTCAGAGGTGCGCACGCCTGTTTTCAGCAATGCGTTAAGATAGGGTAAACTAAAAAAGATTCCCGAATTAAGCAAAAGAGGGTTTACTTCTTTAATAATATCTGAAACGGATTCTTTCCCGGCAATTTCTCCCAACGCCCATGAAACTTTTGCATACTCTCGGACGGTATTTTCTCGCCGATTAAGAGCACGGAGAATTGCATGAACTGCATCCTGATTTTCTTTACCAAACGAAACTAATGCATTAATAATCTCTTCGCGAGCAGTGCTATCGTTCTCTTGTGCAAGACTTTTAGCAAGAGCGGCGATCGCTCGTTTCCCCAAAACGGGCCCGGTTAATGGTATGCGCTCCCCCATACTCCTGCCGTGTGTATCAAGTCCTGTTAGGTCAATCTGCACTTTCACCTCATCAAACGGCACCGCCTCCTTGCGTTCTTGTATGTAACCAACAAGATCATTGACCTGCAGATTGGTAAGGATACGGCCCATTGATTCGCCAAGTCGGTATATAAATATGCGCAGGTCATATTCAAATACATCTTTTGCTAAAACTTCGCGGTAACCTTTATCCGAAAGAAGTGCCCGTTCTCCGAGCCGCTGTGCCACCTCGTCTAACTCCTTGATAACCGGCCATCCGTTTTTTTGTATCATCGTCTTGAGAATGTAGGTATCTGACGGCACCCGCTCAATATCTTCGGCAGTCATAATTGTCCTCAGAAAAGTCTCAATTTCAGATGTTCGAACGCCTGTTTTCAGTAATGCCTCGATATAGGGTAGAGCACAAAAAATTCCGAATGCACGTACAATCGGGTCTACTGCTTGAATAATATCTGAGGCAGACTTTTTTCCGGCAATTTTTCCCAATGCCCACGAAACCTTTGCATATTCTCGGTCAGTATTTTCTTTTCGATTAAGAGCACCGAGAATAGCGTGAAGGGCATCTTGATTTTCTTTACCGAACGCAACTAATGCATTAATAATCTCTTCGCGAGCAGTGCTATCGTTCTCTTGTGCAAGACTTTTAGCAAGAGCGGCGATCGCTCGTTCCCCCAAAACAGCGGGTATCATATCAGCGGCAAAGACCGTAGCCGCACCCAGGCTTACCGCACCGCTGAGGGATATACGGGAAAACGCATTTTTCATACCTTGCCATAATACATCATCCACACTCGATGTTTCTTTTCCCTCTCCACCAATAATCCCCATCTGCTCTATCCTCACTGACGTTCCCGGTTGGATGTGATCAATAATAATGCGTTGTATGACGATCCCGGCCGGTATATGCAGGACAGTCTGCCCGTTCGTATCCAAATCTACTTTAAAAAGCACCGTTCTCGAACCTTCAAGTTTGAGTGTAAAAGAACCCGCACCTTTGACAACAATGCGCTGTCCCTTTCCGATACGGCACGGCATCGTTAGATTTTCACCTGCCCAGCTGTGCCCTCCACCATCGGCACGACGGTTATGTTTGATAAGTAGGGCATTGCCATCCTTGGTAACGATGGCTTTTCCCCAGTTAGTGTATGGCGATAAATTAAAATGGGCTAAAAGGTCAAAAATAAGTGTTTGTGATGAAAAATTGTTGCTCTTCTTTTGGGACGTATCCGTAGACGGTGCTATTTTTTCCGATGCCTGCGGTGGATGCGCAAGAGGACTCGTTAAAAGGACAAGCGATGATAAATTTTGATCGGCATATGCTTGATACATCGCTTTGTGTTTTGACAATGAACCAAGACGCTCAAATGCCCTCTCAAAATATCGCGGCCCTTCGGTGCCCAAGCCTAATAGAAAAGAAATATGATCAATACCAAGGATCGTGTTTGTTGTTTTTATTGTAGTATAAACGGTGCCACGCCCCGCATCAAAGAGTCCGAGTGGTCCGACCATCATAACGGATCGTGCAAGATTTTCGAGCCATTTATTCAAAGTGTGCCGCGCTGCCGGTAACCGATAGTACACTCCCAAGGCATAGGGGCTCCACACGTTTTCAACAATATTTCCCCCTTCACGAAGTGCATTATATCCACTTATGGCATACCCTCCAAAAGGGTCATCAGACGGTGACCGTAATCCTGGTTGACCATCAGCATGTGATATACGGAGCATCGTATGTAAATAATTGTATTGTGCTATATTGAACGCTTTAAATTGTGTGGTATCAAACGTAAGGAGTTGCCATCCCATGGTAAAACCGTCCCCGTTCCATGACAAGAGAGTATTGTTCGTACTATCGATAGGAGCGCCTAAGTTATAAAATGCATCGGTGCTCATGCCATAATACGTTACGGCCCACGCAACTCCCGGAGCGAATTCATTACTGATTCTATCAAGATAATACGTAGGATTTATTTTCCCGTTTTTCCGTGCTCCATAGAATAAGTTTTTCTGTGCATCATACATCGCCACATACCCGCTCTGTTGCGCATCTAAAAATTGTTTCGCCTTTGTATACAGAACAGTATTTTCTTCAAACGCGCCAAGCACCATGAAGACTTTAACCGCAAGGTTAAGATTATCACCGGTTGCATACGCATTCCCCACCGTCGTATATCGGCCGTCGTGTATCTCGCCCCATGTAGGCAATAATCCCTTCCAGCCGTATCGCTTTTGTATATCCAAAATAGTATCGAGTATACGTTCAAGTCTTTTTTGGGCATCGAGCGGTTTTATAAAGTCGACTTTGATATTGCCGTGCGCAATATCAATGAGAAATTGAACATAAAAACCAATCAGTGTCGGCTGTGTCCGCGTATCTTGATTAGTAATACTGTTTTTCGATACCGCAAGTCGCTCATAGGGAAGTTCTGTTTTTTCATCAATACCGGTACCATAGCGGAAGTAATTGTATGAACGGTTCAGTATGTCACGCATTGCTGAAACATCCGTTGCACCCTTTTGAGCCAATGCTATGCCTGCTGGCTGCTGCCCGAGCGTCTGAGGTGTAACAAAACGCTCGTTTGCAAATACAAATACCGGAGCAATGACAATTAATACCACGGTCGTAACTGCTTTTGCTATTCTCGGAAATTTACCAGTTGCACCAAATGCCAAAACAATCGGATAAATAATGAGTGAAAGAAGATAGCTGATCGGAATAAGGATAGGAACCACTATAAAGTGATACACAAGCTGCAGCGATCTGAGAATATCCCCTATGGTCTCCTGATACAACCGATTCTTTCCTACTCTCTGAGCAAACGAAGAACCATACCGAGCGATGAAATGGTAGATCGTGGTGATAACAGATATGCCATACTGAGCACAGACAAAAAGTCCTCTACCGATTGGTTTCATGACGCGGCGATTAAAAAACTGAAGCCCCTGTGCTTTCTTCTGTGTTACTGATCGATAAAACGTAGCCCCTTGTATCTTTTCAATAAACGCTTGCCCTGAAGCATACGCGTCTGACATACGGTCAATGAGAGGAGGTATTTTTACCGCGAGATAATCAATTACGTCAGTCCCAAATTTCTGCAATGGTTCTTTCAGTTTACCCTGTTTGTGAAGGACATAGACTCGCACTAACAATGCTGCGGCTGCCCCACTCATAACAACAAGCGGCGCACATGTTATAAGAATGCACGCTAACGCCAAGATTCCTATGGCTTGAATCGCGCTAAATCCATTTTGATTTCCTGAAATGGTTTTATCTACCGGTGAGGTTACCCGTTCGTGCCCCAGCATCTCATTTACCGCTGCCTCCCAATCCGATACCCCCTCTTCTCTATCAGCATTGTACAAAGTGTATCCACGAAATAACCCCAGGGCAACATCACACACACCGTTTCCATGAGTATCGGTAGCCAATGCTTTATCAGATATGAGACGGTTTTTCCTCAAATACTGTTCGATTTCACGAACACGGACAAGCCAATCAACATCATGCTGTGCTGCTATTGTTTCAATGGCAATAAGATGTTTTTTGATGGGTTTAATATCTTTACGCAGCTTACTCACAATATCGAATCCACCCGGAATAGTGTGGTCATTATATGTTTGATATACAAGAGGAACACCGGTTGGTTTTGCATAATGCGAAAGCGTGGGATATTTTTCAAAATACACCATATAATTCGCAAGAAGGAAAAGGACAAAAATAAGTGCTCCGCCACCTATAAACCAAACCGTACTTATTCCTTCATTTTTTGCAAAAATCGTCTCTACGCGTTCATATCCCTTTTGCACGAAATTTTTCTTGAGAGAATTCCATACTCGAGGAAGAATGCGATACATAATAAGCGCAAGTCCACCGATGAGAAAAGTAAATAACGCTCCGCTCATCAATACCGACAATATACTTTCGTTTGCAACAGCTTCTCCTGCAGCATACACAAGAGACGGCACTAAGCAAAGGCCTGCACTTAAAAAAGTTACTATGCCCCTTTGACTCCTGTGGATATCGCGGTGTACATTCCCCGCAAGCTCATCGCTTGGTACTTCCTGAGAACTATCGTTCACCATATCAAAATCAATATACACGGTCGTGGTATCTCCCGAGATCGCAATGCCCGGTTTTTGGATTTCTTTGTTGGTATCTTTCATAACGCGTACGACGACTCGGTGATCTTTAGAATCCGATTTTAATTTTCCAATAATATTTTCTACTAATTGTAAGATTTTTTTCAATACATCTTCCGGTATCTTATCCTTACTCTGTTCACGATACTCATAGTTACCCTGTCCGTTATACACGATGACGACAAGTTCCGTTCCGGTAACATTTTCCGGGTTAACTAATTCAAATGAGAGTTCATTTTCTTCCGCCTCGGGTAGTGGGCTAACTTTACCTGCCTCATCAAGATTTGTATCGACTCCTAACGAATACGGTTTTTTTTGAGTATCTTCAAGACTATCGGCAACCGCTGTTTTTTGGTCTGACTCCTGTTCAGCACTTCTCTCTGGCTGGCCCTCGGGTAATGTACGGTGAGAAGAAGAGGATGTACTTTTAAAAACGTAGTCGCGAAATTGCGAACTATCAAGCTTGAAGACAGCATTAAGCATAATAAATAGTATGATAAAAATGGATGCAACAAGAATAAAGTATCGCAGGAACGGAGATTTTTGTCCGTGAATCGCAAGCGGTGAGGTAGGAAAATCATCTTCAGATATCTCTTCTATTTCCGTATGCATATTCGTTTCTAATTGATACTCTTCTTCAACAAGAGTTTTTTCTATAGAGTCATGTGATAAGTTTTTTATTCCATTCACTACCGGCTTGACAATACAATCAGTAACGAGTTGTGCGAACATGCCGGAAAAACGCCCTACGACAACGCCACTGCCTAATGCTATGATAAGCATCTCTAAGTCATCAAATGTCAAATCATACAGTCCGATATTCCCATTCGTTACGAGTATCCCTACAGTCAAAAATACGGGGAGAGATACTAGAAGCCCAATGTTATATGCCGCATCGGAGGCATTATACGCATCTTTTCCTAAATATTGTGCGCGCGGATGGTTTGCAATACTTTGTATCATCCTACCAACAGGATGAATGACATAATCAATAATGCGTGCAACAACGCCGGCAAGACCTATGCTCACTGCTACGCCGCCGATTCCTCCCATAAAAATCGCTGCCACATAATCAAAATGAAGATAATAGCCAAAAAGAATATTTAAAAGAGGTATTGAAACGAGCGCGCACGGAAACAAGGTATACCACAAGGCAGCATGCTGCGCTTCGTCTGAAGGGACGTATTCATTTTCGTACGCCCAGTTTAGAAAATTCATCAGAACAGCACCACACGCACCGCCAAATGCACCATGCAAAATCATGGTAGGAAAATGAGTATACATCGTATTCAATGATAACGAGAGAAGGTTCACATAAAGACCGAACCCTATTGTCGCACAACCAGCCGCCAACACACCTATGACGCTTCCTATCGTCTTCCACGGTACCGCAGTCTTAACTTTTGCATCTTCTACATCTTCTCTTTCCCGATATCTTTCTAACACACTCACTAAGTTAATGTTGAAAGATGGAGACATCTGCTCTGAATCGTCGTGGATGTTTTCCTGTGTAGATTGTCGCTTAAATTCATTTTGTAAAATAGACTGCTCTTCCTTATCATATCTGCGCAATGTGTCGAGTTCGTTACTACGCAGGCAAAGAGGCATTGCGTGTTGAGGTGCTTGGCCTTTTCCTTCTTTGATAAGGGCACTAAATTCGTGGGAATATTTTTCGTTATGCAAAAAAGTTTGACGGCCTTTGCTTGGTACGTCAAAATATATATCTGAGCCTTGAGCAAAACGTTCGGCAATATAAAGCACTATATGCTGCAACACCTGTCTTGTGTGCCATTCTTCACGTACATGAACTGCTTGTATAGAAAGATAATCTCCATTTCTTTCACCATCAGCTTCATTCTTTACGTAGAGCAGTGCGACGAGCTGTCCATCAGCGGTTGCCTTTACAAGACGGCCTTTTTCATTCATAATGTCCGCTCGAATGTCATACCACAATTTTTCATCCATGAGCTCCCCGCTTGTCCGCAATTGATCAATTACCGCATGCGCACGTGTTCTATGTGAAAAAGTATCGATACGCAGGGAAAATATTTTGGGTTCTTTTTTTTCAGAAGCGGCGTCAAAAACATATTTTTCTCGTATAGGAAAAACTCGTGTGCGCTCAATTAACGTCGCAAGGCGAATCTTCATGTCTCTATTGAGTGCAGTAATAAAGGGGGCTGCGTTTTCCCATTCCAACCGGCTATCGGTATACGCTTTTTTAATCACCGCGGTTAATGCCTCGTCTCCGGTCGGTAGTTGTTCAACAAAATTTTCTTCGGGATCAGCACCGGCAAGCATCATAATAGAATGGAGCTTTCCAATGATTTTGTTTAAGTCGCCGGATGACATCTCGATTTTTTCTCTTTCCCGATCTATTTGTTTTGAAAATTCACGAAGGATATCACTGATCTCAGCTCCGCGTTCGAAGGTCTTCCCGACAATCCGATCCTTTTCTTCTTGCAGCTTCAGTAAGATGGCAATGCTTAGCAATTCTTCCTTAATACGTTCTTTGACCTCTCCTTCTATCGTGCGTCGTCCTTTGCCACGAGAAAGATCACTGAGAAGATAATGAATGGTAATCTGGCTCATGGAATGAGGTGAGACGAGAGAGCCCCGCATCTTTTCAACGTAGGGAATATCGCTGCGGATGTCTGTCATACGGGGAGCTATCTCAACGTATGAAATGCCACGTTTCTTTAATGCTTGTTTTATTCCGGGTGAGTGAAAACCACCGCTCACCAGTACTGAAACAGCATTTTTATTATCCTGCACATTCGCGAGATGATTATTTACTAATACCTCATCGCGTCGATGAGCCTCTCGATAAAAACATATGGCTTTGTCAATAAGAGCGTTGAGGTGCCTATAATCGATTATTATCGACTGCGCACGAGCAAATTCGTAAATATGAGTGCGTATCGTTTCTGTTTTTTCTTCAAGCAATACCGTATCTTCCGGAACAAGCTTAAGGGTGATGAGATTTTCGATAAACCGTATGCCCTCATCGAGAAGAATATAGGCACGCTCTTCGTCTGATCGAGCATAATTTAATTTGATATCCATCGAAACATGCTCGATTTCTCGAAAAAGGGTTGGAAAATCAATCGCTTCTAATGACCGGCATACCGTAAGGTACTTACGCAGATACTCGTAGGGCATGCGGCTACGAGCACCGTTCCGTGCTTCGATAATGCCATATTTTTGATGCAACGATAATAATTGTTCATAGCCGTCTTCGCTGGTACTTAACAATGACGCCGCTATGGTGTGATAGGTGTTTTGATCTTCCTCAGAAAACGACCCTTGCCGCTCATGCGCCCATTTGCGCAATGCTTTCTTTTCAAGATCGAGTACGTCTTTAAAAAAAGTACGCTTTTTTTGTACCGTTTCGATAAAAGAATATAAAACCGGACAATTCTGCATAAGATCATCGAAAGTTGGTACGCCGGTTAGTAATACTTCAATAAAATCAAACAAGGGAATCGCATTGTTTTTGTACTGTTTTTCCTTCTCGAGAAAGGCCGCTAAGGCAGGAGCAATAATGACTTCATGATAATAATCATCTATTGTTTTTTGTAACTGCCTAAACGCATCTGCGTTTTTTTCAAAAGAGTTTGTTGCTTCATTAAATTGTTCAAGATTTTTATAAAAAAGTTCGGTCTCTTCGATGCCGGCATACTGAGCGCGTCCCGTACCTAAAATTGCTGCCGACTCTACACCGCTCAATACTCCTTGCTGCATAAAGCGGTGCACCATTGCATTGCGCGCCTGCGGTATAGCAAAGTCGCGACAGGAAGAAACATCAAGTACGCGATCACCACCTTCAAGTCCTACGTGTTTTACCTTTTCATTTTTTTCAAGGTGCAAAAGGATTTTTGCGAGGTTTACCTGTGCTTCAAGACTCGTGTGCGCATCCTGCACGTGTACGACTACACCGTTTTTCTCATTCCCTCTCCACCGTTCTTTTACCGTACCAATGGATTCGGGGACATTGATCTTGTACACACTGGATGGTGCGGAATGTACAACTGTCGTAAAAGAAAAAATAAGGGCGGTAAAAAATGCTATCGTACGTATTGTTTTGTTCATTTTCATTTGTGTATTCTCAAAGAAATTACTTTGTTGAACTATACCCCGATAAAATGTTTCACATTTTACGGGGTTAATTCGGCCAGCACACTTAAGTCGCATTCTGCGTCGTAAGTGTGGGCCTCATTAAAAAAAGCCAGCTATAAACACATATCATGTTTACAGCTGGCTGTCATAAGCTTCCGATGATCCGTCCGGACGTTATTCTAATCCATTACGCCTCTTAGACCCTATAGCTTTGTGTCCCTGCCTTTCGGCAAGTTTACTTTATCTCTTTGTTCAAATTATAGTTAGGTAAAATATAGCTCAGATGGATAAAAATATCAAGGGCATGAAACAAAAAAAAAATACATTTTATATCTTGTTTGATATCAGAAGGTTAGGGGGTGTATGGTGTGCTATCTATTGGTCAGTGGGATTCCCATTACTCAGCACCACATTGTACAATTGCTGAGTAATGGATTAATTCCTGCCTGCCGGCAGGCAGGCGCACTGTTAATTTTTTCTTCCTACTCCTCCTCTATCAATAAAATCCTGAATGCTCTGCTTGATACTGGCAATTTTTGCACCCACTAACTTACAGAGCCACACCGGCTCCTCCATAATTGCGCCAACGCCTCTTTGCTTAATATTATGCATCATAGCTGTATGACGCCCCGTAACAAGATACGTGAATGCAATGATAATAATAAGGATAATAATAAATACCTTCATACCGTGAACCTCCTTAAATGAGCAGATAATTTACATCGTCTAAAGAGCGATGTAAATTTATAGGCCGTAAGGCCGTCTGCGAATTAATACTTTGCCAGCCAGCTGGCAAAGTATATGTTCAGGCATATACTTTACATCACTTCGTTCTGTAAAGTATGTCTTCACGTATCCCGTTAGACAGCGTACCAAGCATAGTCTAATCGGGATTCCGCTTCTATTTATTCTTTCGGTTTCTCCTATACACAAGAAACCCTGCAATTCCCACTACCGCAATAAGGCAGAAAATAGTGAGCACTTTACAAAACAGACATATCTGTGTGGTGCTGCAGGTACACCAATCAAATAATGGCCACATAATACCCCCTTTGTAAGTTCTTTCCCACCGTCTCTGGGAAATTCCTTCCCTCTGCCCCTCAAGCCATTATTCTTGATGGGACACTAAGTTTTTATTATATAACGACTTATAAGAAAACGTGATTGTCTCATTTCCTGGCACGACGCTTGCATAATACTATAGTGAGGATAAATTCTATTAGAGCAAAAG
The DNA here is from genome assembly GCA_018823795.1 of Candidatus Omnitrophota bacterium. GTDB lineage: Bacteria > Omnitrophota > Omnitrophia > JAHJGZ01 > JAHJGZ01 > JAHJGZ01. The sequence continues at coordinate 9,763 of JAHJGZ010000081.1, read as the reverse complement.
GTCTTCCGAACTTTTTTCAAAGTCGAGACCCAAAAATAATCTAAAAATAGGGATTTATCCTCACTTCTCTTTTCACCAAACAGTAGGCGGAAAATGTCTTATGTGATACCACCGAAAAATGCAACCCGCTCTCGTGCATTTTTTTTCATATCTTCATCATTCGTATCAAAGGTGAGAAATTTCTCATAAAAATAGAGGGCTTTCGGTACGTTATGCAATTTGTCAAAACAAACAGCCAGATAATAGGTCACCGCGGGCATGTCTTCGTTTATCTGTAAAACTTTTTGACATTCGCGAGCTGCATCACGAAAAAGTTTTTTCTCAAAATAACAAAAGGCGAGCTGCGCACGTACATCACTATTAGGATTTAGTGCAAGCGATTTTTGAAATGCATGGATCGCTTTTGTATAATCCTTCTTTTCACTATAGATAACACCGAGCACATAGTAGGGAAAATGTTGTGGCATCATGCGTACTGATTTTGTAAGTTCGTCAATAGCAAAATCGTGGAGCCCGATGCGATAATAGACATCGCCTCGTGATGTATAATAGAGCGGTTCCAGGGGATTTAACCAGATCGCTTTTTTGAAGGCCTCAAGTGCTTCATAGAAATGACCGGTATTCATTAAGAACTGGCCTTGTTGAAAAAGGGATAACGCTTTTTGAATATCTTCCTGCTGCTGTTCCTGATCCATTTCGATAATTTTAAGGGTCAGTTTTTTTTCTTTTTCCCTTCTTTCTACTACACACGATAGTTTCTTATTAATCGGCAGCAAAGACAATGCCGACATAAAACTCGAAGGATCCAGTCCCTTTTCATAAAAATAATGTCCTTCGATTTCTAAGATGACATCATCTTTCTGAAGATCTGCTTGCGCAGCAGGACTTTTTTCCTCAACCTCAAATACTTTATACCCCGCATCATCGTGTGCAATCAGTCGTATGCCCACATAGGGCTTCTTGTTCTTCACGACCTCTATATTTTCAAAACGGGACGGATTAAAATGTTCAATAAAAAGGACGGGGGCAGTATCCCTCTTGCCGTTATAATGGAGTGCAACACCATGCGGAAGATAATATTCGATGAGATTCCCTTCTGTATCAGATGAACGTTCAAAAGGTTCATGCAGCGTAAGCCATTCCTGATAGTCACTTCCTTGATGTTTTTCTTGAGGATAGATTTCGATGTTCCGAATCACTTGTGTATCCTTATAGAAAACGATCGAAATGAATTTGAGCCCCTTATCAGTCGGCGTAAACGTATAGCGTTCATTTTTTACGATTGTCTCCGTCGGGTCACCAAAAATCTTGATTGTATCTTCTTTAGTCGAAAGGCCGGGTTCAAGACCGAGATAGCTTCCGGTGTATCCTACTTCACATATAAAAGTGAGAAAAATAATAATAAAAAAAATATGTTTCATATACGCTTACTATTCTTTCTGTGGCTCATTGATAAGAAGATTTTCTTCCTGCTCATCATTGACAGGCAACCCTCGTTGTGTTCGTAACACTTCTATTTTCTTCAATGGCACTTCAAGCTTCTGTTGTCTTGTCGTCGAAAGTGCATTGTACTCTTTTTGAGTGTCTCCAATGCGTTTACCAAGGTCTTCCATTTTTTTACAAAACTCGCCCCACTGCTTATTGAATGCACCGTACAATGACAACATTTCATTTGACGCTTTTTCTAAAGCGAAATTGTCGATTGCTTGCCGAATAACTGCTAACACGGCAAAAAGAGTGATCGGAGAACAACAAACAACTTTATTTTTTATTCCTTCATCGATAAGGGAACTGTTCCGCTCATGAATGAACGTGTAGATCTGTTCATTTGGAATAAAAAGAATCACGTAGTCAAGGGTATTTTGTTTGGGATTAATATATTCACGAGTAGTCACTTCCCTTATCCGCGCCTTAACATCTCGCAGAAAATTACTGCAAAATTTTTCTTTTTCCATTTCTGTTTTTGCTTCGACATATCGTGCATAGTTATCTAAAGGAAACTTAACGTCCATATTCAATTTAAGATCACGCGGCAGGATAAAGGTAAAATCCGGGCGCCCCTTATCGTCTCCTATCGCTTTTTGTTTAAGATAATTGACATTTTCAATAAATCCGGCAAGCCGCAGGACATCTTCTGCCATTCGCTCCCCCCACTGCCCTCGTGCCTTTGTACTGCCCAATACCTCACGAAGCATATTCGTGGTATTCATAAGTGCCGCTGTCTGTTCACTGGTAGTCTTCAGCTGATTTGCAAGTTCGCCAAATTTTGATTCCCGGTCTTTTTCAAGATCTTTGACAACCGCGGTGACTTTATCGAGTTCAATGGTCATACGTCCAAGCTGCTGATCAATCAGACCTTTTTTTGCTTCTAATTCCTTAGCATTTACTTCTCTTTCCGTTCCCAAACGTTCTTTTGCCATATGTAAAAAGTTTTCGCTTGCCTTTGATAATGCTTCGTGTTGAATACTGCCTAAACTGGCCTTCACCTGATCAAGAAATGCATTAATATGCTCCTTCACCTGAGCTTTCTTCTCACGCAAAAGCATAAAAGCAACGATAAACCCGACAATAAATCCACCAACGAATATTATAGCAATGAAAACAATGTTCATTAACTCAAATCCTTCATTATCTATTCATGTTGTCTATTATAACAAATTTTTTAAAACTGGTTTTAACCCTGTCTTTATAACTGCTAAGGAAATTATTCCTATAAGAACAACGGCAATCGTTCTAAGATTGTATCCATTAAGAACAAAGCCTAACGCAACACCGGCTGCGGGTGGGTGTTCAGTGTCAGTAATCACCATGACAAATATTGCTACCCCCACTGCACAGGCACCAAAGATTTCATATGAAAATGCTTGAATAAAGGGTAGTTGTGCAAATACAGGCATTATCGACAAATAATAACAAATGCATCCTGTAATGATGCCAACGCAATATCCGCCGATAAGAAACCGTGGACTAGACGCTTGCGTTTCCGGCATAGTAAATACGATAAAAAAACTTGCTCCCAAGGAAGCAATAATTGCGCTATTTGAGCGAGCATCAAGAAACAACAGTACAATAAATATCGATACTGCTGCCAAAAAGCATTGTCCTATATACTGCCATTTATTGTGCTTAAACTTTTCATCAATTATATGCATAGTATATTACGCTACTCTTTTAAAAACGTTTGCTACCATCCATTTTTTTGAGCGCAGTATTGTGCTTCTGAATACACCGCAAGCAATGGCACTTTCTTCCTCTGGGCGATACGTTTACATGATTCATATTCGGGATAGGCTTTGCGTATACTACTATCGCCCTTAGAAGGAGTGTTCTTACTTACTTTTACCTGTACGGAACCGAATTTTGTTTTAACGGATACAATCTCACGCGACAGTGTGGCACGCCTCACGGTTTGAACCCGTACACCGATCGTTGATGTTTCGGAAAAGAGTATATTCAACATTATCTCTTCACGAGTCTGCTCGCACAGCACGGATAGCATATGTGCGGGCCGATTTTTCTTCATAAGAATGGGGGTCACAAATACATCACGAGCACCACGAGCAAAAAGTTTTTCAAAAAGTTCCTCATACACAAAGGGTTGCATATCATCAATATTCGTTTCCACAAGGCTCAGTTCTTCTTCGTGTAACGCGTGCTGCAAACGGCCAATCATGAGACGAAAAAAATTAGATCGTTCATTGAATTCATTCGTTCCTGCCCCATAACCAATGCGGTCTACCACAAGAGGAGGAATAGCATCATTGGGCTGCGTAAGTGTTGCAATACAGGAAGCGCCTGTCGGCGTTATAAGTTCATGAGGAATATTAGTAAAGGTAAGGGGATATCCTTCAAGCAATTTAATCGTTGCCGGTGCAGGAAGAGGAAATGTCCCATGTGAGGAGGTACGAACACTTCCCGAACCAATGTGAATATTCTTTACGTATGCCTTTTTAATATTAAAAAATGTAAAACAGATCGCTACTGATACAATATCAATAATAGAATCGACAGCACCAACTTCGTGGAAGTGAACATCATCACATTTTTGTCCATGAACGGCCCCTTCAGCTTTGGCAAGCTCAGTAAAAATCTGTTTACTTAACGCTATACTATTCTTGTCCAAACTGCTTCTGTCTAAGAGAGATTTAATTTCCCGAAAGGTTATCGCCTTTTTTTTATGCCCCCGTTTCTGTGTAATGGTAACAGTAAACTTTGTTCCTTGTATCCCCTTCTTCTTTACTTTTTGTTTTGAAATGACATACCCGTTGAGCTTGAGTTTTTGTAATTCTCGTTTAAGATGCGCAAAATCCATCCCGCAATCAAGAAAAGCACCGACTGCCATATCCCCACTCACCCCCGAATAACAATCAAAAATGGCAATGTGCTTTTCACTCTTTTTCACTCTGTGCTATCCCTCTCTTTTTCATTTCCTTTGTTCATACTGTTTTTTTTCTGCCTCAGTACGGGGCTTCTCAAGAAAGCGGACACCAACTTCATACGCCTTTCTTCTCTTATTCTCACTGACATAGGTCACCCGGCCGATCGGATTGCCATCGGTATCAAGAAGTATCGTATTAAAATCAACATACTTTGCTATTTTTTTTGAATCAATTTTTACCACAATAACGGTATCGGGAAAAGGAGCTGTTTTCATAGGAAACATAAGTCCCCCTTTGCTGACATTCTGAATTTTTGACTGGCCTCCTTTTATTTTTGAAGAGTAAAGATAATACTCGAGCGGAATATTACAGGGATACCGTTTAAACCGTCGTCGTTCCTCTTGTTTCATTGGTTCTCCTTACATGAGCAGATACTTTACGGAATATAATGACGTAAAGTATAGGCCGTTAGGCCGTCTGCAAATTTAACCCAGCACCCAGTTGCATTATTTCAGTGCATCTTTAATGCGTAATGTAACACCACTGCATGCTTGACCATATAGTTTTAATCATCTTTTTTAATCTTTTTTCTCTTCTTTCCGTCACTTGTTGCTGGGTGCTGGGTACATTCAAACGCATAACTTAGCTTCATTTCACCTGCCTGCCGGCAGGCAGGTTCGCTAAGTTATGTTTTCATGTAATCAATCGGTTATTTTTAATGCAAAACAGGCAGCCCCAAATCCATTATCAATGTTTACTACTGCGACACCGGGAACGCATGAATTTAACATAGTAAGCAGTGGTGCAATCCCGGAAAAACTTGCACCATATCCCACACTCGTTGGAACAGCAATCACCGGCCGTTCTACCAAACCGGCAATAACGCTTGCTAACGCCCCCTCCATGCCGGCAATGCAAATAATTGCTTTTGCCTTATGTAAGAGAGGAAGTGCATCGAAAAGACGATGCAATCCTGCAACACCACAATCATATATCCTGCTCACCTGTTGATTCATGGCTTCAAGCGTTATCGCAGCTTCCTCAGCAACAGGTATATCGCCAGTACCAGCAGTAATAACGGCAATAGTGTTTTTGGATCCATTGTTATCTTTCTTCCCTCCCGTTTTATAATATGCTATTTTACCGTGCGTAGAATACAAAAGGAATGAAAACTTTTTCTTCAGTTTCCGATAATCAGCCTCTTCCAACCTTGTAATGATGATGGATCCTTTCTTCTTTTTAAATGATGCAACAATCCGTACCATTTGCTTGATAGACTTACCCGGTGCATAAATAACCTCGGGTAAACCCTGCCTGATATGTCGATGATGATCAAGCCGTGCAAACGATAAATCTTCATACGGCAGGTGCTTTAATTTTTTAAACGCCCCGTTGAGGGAGAGCTTCTTTGTTTGTACATTGGATAGAATTTTTTTTATGGATTGTTCTGAATACATGTCGCTCCGCTCCAAAGGAAAAAGGATAAACAACGATACCTATTCATATCCGCTATAAGGCCTTTATCTTTTATCTTTTATCTTTTATCTTTTATCTTTTATCTTTACATCCCCAGTCCCGGCACGGCAGTTAAACGCATATCAGATCTTTTCCCCGCCTTATACAGCGCATAGCCATGCCGCGCAATCATTGCCCCATTATCCAAGGAATGTTCCCGTGGCGGCAATAAAACTATAATACCACGTTCTGCCCCTTCTTTCGAGAGCATTTTTCGCAAGTAGGAATTGGCACTTACGCCACCACCGACAGCAATATATGTAACACCCTTTTGTATTGCAAGCGTTATAGTCTTTCGTACAATATCACTCACCACTGCCTTCTGAAACGATGCACAAATATCAGGAATCTCTTTTTTTATGTTTTGGCATTTCTGAATATAATAAAGGACCGCTGTCTTTATACCGCTAAAACTAAAATCAAAGTTATCTTTAAACTGCCCACACCTGAAAGTAATACGGGTCGGGTCTCCTTTCTTGGCCATTTTTTCAATAACAGGACCGCCGGGAAAACCAAGCCCTAACATTTTCGCAACCTTATCAAACGCCTCTCCACAGGCATCATCACGCGTCGTGGCAAGTTCACGGAAAGAGCCGTCTTTACAAAAAACAACGCTCGTATGTCCTCCCGAAACAACCAATCCTATAAAAGGAGAGCGTGGCAGGCGTGTCCCGATAAAATTTGCATAAATATGAGCATGTAGATGATTCACGCCAATTAACGGTACACCTACACTAAAACTCAACGCTTTAGCAAATGAAACACCGACTAAAAGAGAACCAATAAGCCCCGGTCCATAGGTAACACTCACTAACGAAAGATCCTCTTGCGTAATCTTTGCTTTCCGTAATGCTTCTTGATAGACCGGAACAATACTCTCGAGCGTATGACGAGATGCTATTTCAGGCACGATACCGCCAAACGGGCGATGACGGGCTAAACTTGATGCAATGATATTCGAACGCAATTGGTCCGCATTTTCTAAAACTGCACAGGCGGTTTCGTCACACGATGTTTCGATCCCGAGGGTTATCATTTTGTTTCCTTTTAATGAGCACATGATTTATAGAGCATACGGTGCGACATAAATCATGTGTGCGAATTAAACCCAGCACTAAGTTTTTTAAAAACAATGACGGTCAACCTTCAACATAATTATTAAATAAAAGCTTAAAATATTGATAAAAAGAATTTAGTAAAAATTAGTGCTGGGTCAAATTCAGCCGCAAGGCTTACGTTCCGTAAGCCTTGGCTTCATTTGACCTTTTCAATACTTCCCCTATTCTCACAAGCTCTACCCCCTCTTCTTCAAGCTGCGGTATTACTTCTAACAGCACACGCAACGTATTTCGGCGATAGTGCCCGATGCCGATAGCAAAGGAATGCTGTTTGGCATACGCAATGAGTTGTTTTATTTGTTGTTTAATATACTGTGGATCGTTGTTATTATCAAGGAAGACATTACGCTTTATATACGGGACATCCACTCTGTCCGCAACCTGTTGAACAACTGTATGTTGCGAAGTAATACTATCAAGAAAGAAAAAATTTCTTTCTTTAAAAAACGATACAATGATTTCCATTGCCTCATCATCAGCGGTCACTTTCGATCCCATATGGTTGTTGACCCCAATAGCATTTGGAACGGTTGCAATATTTTCTCTTATTATGCGTCTTATTTCTTCTGGTATCATTGACACACGAATCGCACCCGGTCCCGGATCAAGAAAATCTTTTTCTGCCTCAAGGGGAAGATGCAACATAACATCATATCCTCGACGATCTGCTTCACGGGAAAAATGGCGAGAAAATGGCAGTTGTGGCAGGATCGATACAACCACTTGTGCGGGAAGGGAAAAAAGTAAATCTTCATGGTTTTTATTGTATCCTACATCGTCGACAACAAAAACAATCTTACCGGTATTCTTTGCGGTATGGTCATGGGCAAGAGTAAGAAGACACACGGCAAATCCCTTGTAATACACTGTAACATCAAGCATTTCATGATCATCGTTAATGAGCTTCTTTTTTCGCACGTCATATTCTTCAGGAATGTTCTGTTCAATCCCTCTCCAAAATTTTTCAAGATTGACGTCTGGCAAAAGATGTAACGCTATCTCCCACTGTTTATATTTAACACCATATTTAATGACGATCTCCGAACTTTTCTTAATAGCCGTTAAGACACCGGAACGTTCAACAATACGTCCTTCAATAAAAGAATACAACAGATCGCAGCGATCGACGATACTTCGATATGAAAAAGGATGTATAATAAAGTACACAATAAGACATACGGCAAAAAGAAGAGCAATAATCAATTTGAAATTAATGAAAGGACGTTTTGGTGTGTGATTGGTCAGGTTGTATTTCACGTGGCTGTGAGTCTACTTTGTACTGTTACTTTTTTCTAATGTATCCCAAACTGCTATACCTTTAATAACGGCAATCGCGCGCTGCACTTGAGAATCGGCAAGTAGTAATTCTTTTCGGTTTTCCTTATCAAAAAGGTACTCTTCCTGTTCTTTCTTCCCCTCTTCACCTGCTTTTTTCAACTCTTCGACAATCTCATTCCGATAGGCAACAATAATATCAGGTTCTATCCCTTTGCCATGAATAGAAACACCGCTCGGCGTATAATATTCGGCTGTCGTCAGCCGTATAGCAGATTTATCACGCAGAGGGATAACCGTCTGTACTGATGCTTTTCCAAATGATTTTTCGCCAATAATAATCCCCCGCTTATTATCTTTAACCGCACCGGCAACAATTTCAGAACCGCTTGCACTGCCCTGATTGATTAAAATGACGAGCGGCTTAAATGAAATGTATTGTTTCCCACTTGATTCAAAACGTAATTGTTCTTCTCCAGACTTATCTTTCGTATAGACGATCAAATCTCCCTTTTTTAAAAGCATATTACATACCGCAACTGCTGCATCAAGAAGGCCACCCGGATTATTCCGTAGATCCACGATGAGAGCGGTGGCACCATCTGCTTCAAGCTGTGATAATGCTTGCTGCAACATCTTTTGCGTTTTCTCGCCAAAATCAACGATCCGCACGTAACTAATATGCTCATCAAGAATAAACGCATCTTTGATATTTTCTATTTCAATAACAGCGCGTTTAATAGTAAAACTTAAAATTTTATCTTCCCCTTTGCGAATAATAGAGAGCGTAACCTCTGTCCCCGGTTTTCCCCTCATCTTTTCAACCGCTTCAGAGAATGTTATCTCTTTTGTTGAGACACCATCAATCTCAACGATCTCATCACCCGACTTCATACCCGCACGCTCGGCAGGGGTTCCTTCCATAGGTGAAATAACCGTTAACGTTTTCTTCTTTATGGAAACAACTAAACCAAGGCCACCAAACTCCCCTTTGGTCTCAGTCTTAATATCTTCATACTTTTTTGGAGGAAGAAATTCACTATACGGGTCAAGGGCTCCGAGCATTCCTTGCAATGCACCATAAATAAGATCTTTCGCGGTTACCTCACGGACATAATATTTTTTAATAAAAGTCAACGCATCGGTAAAAAGAGGAATGTGTTCATAGAGTGATGTTTCCTCTTGAGGAATAGATTCGGAAAATGAAATAGTCCCTATGGCCGCTATGAGTGCTACAAATAACCCAACAATAAATATCCATTTGTGTTTCATACTATCGGTATCCTCTACTTTAATTTCTCTTGTAAAATTTTATTTACCAATTGAGGGTTCGCCTTCCCCTTTGTCTCCTTCATTATTTTCCCCATTAACGCCCCCAACGCTTGTTTTTTTCCATTTTTAAAATCTGAAACCGATTGTGGGCTTGCCGCAATAACTTTATCTGCCAGATCTGACAGAATATCTCTATCCGAAACT
>JAHJGZ010000080.1 GCA_018823795.1 Candidatus Omnitrophota bacterium | reverse complement strand
TGAAGGTAGATTCTTTACCCATGCGTACTCATAATCACCGATCTTTTCTTTAAGAATCTCATACAGATGTGGATGTGTCGTCTTCAGTTTATCAAAAGCTGGCTGGAGCATCGCTTCTTCAATCGCATCCTCGACTTCAATTACTCCTAAGTCGCTCGGCAGTTCTAACTTTCTCCCTAAGCGGGATGAGACGAGGGTGGAATGCTCTAATACCAAATTCAGTTCATCTATTTGCTTCTTTACTCTTATGATCTCATCAGTAAGTGCTGCTTTTGTTTGAGAAATGGTCTCTTCACTCTCCCTCAGTACTTGATATAACCGGTGAGCGTTATCCTGATCACTCCCCACTAAAATCTCATTGCCCTCCGGTGAAAATGCTACACTCTGTTTTCCAAATTCAACAGTTGTCACTACCGGCTCACTTAAGGCTATTGCTCTCCGATTTGCATCACGTTCTACACGATATAACAGATGCATTGCATAACTTCCCACTAATATCTCACTGCCATCCGGTGAAAACCCAAAGCTATAAACACGTGCTCCAATGTCTGTCTCTATCGGATCACTTAATCTAATCGCCTTCCCCTGCTCATCACGGTCCACATAATATAATAGAATTTGCTCGGGAATCCCCACCAAAATCTCATTGCCATCCGGTGAAAATGCTACACAATTAATGTCTCCTTTAATAGTTGTCTCTATCGGATCACTCAAGCCTGTTGCCTTTCCATTTGTATCACGTTCCACACGATATAACCGGTGACCATCAAACCAAGACCCCACCAAAATCTCACTGCCATCCGGTGAAAAGGCGACACTCAGAACACCTCCTTCAATGGTTGTCTCTATCGGTTCGCTCAAGCCTGTTGCCTTTCCATTTGTATCACGTTCCACACGATATAACCGGTGAGTTTTATCCTGATCACTCCCCACCAGAATTTCATTGCCATCCGGTGAAAAGGCGACACTCTTAGCCGCTCCGTCAACGCTTTTCTCTATCGGTTCGCTCAAGCCTGTTGCCTTTCCATTTGTATCACGTTCCACACGATATAACCGGTGTTTGTAACCACTCCCCACCAGAATTTCATTGCCATCCGGTGAAAAGGCGACACAATAAACAAAGGCGTTAACTCTTGTTTCTATCGGTTCGCTCAAGCCTGTTGCCTTTCCATTTGTATCACGTTCCACACGATATAACCGATGTGTTTCATCTGGATGACCACTCCCCACTAAAATTTCATTGCCATTCGGTGAAAATGCTACACTCTTAACCCGTCCATCAAGCTTAGTCTCTATCAACTCCTTTAAACGGGTATTTTCACTAAACACTTCTGTGCGCGCAAAAAGTTTTTGAACTTCTTCCAACTTGTCTAGACATTTTTTCTTCATGCCCCCGGCAATCCGGGTCTTCATTTCTTTTACTTCACCACTATCTCTTGCATTTTTTTCATTATATTCGGGATCCTGGAAAATAAGGTCGAGTAACGCATCAATCCCTTGTTGGGAAATAATTGTACCATGGTTAAATTGTTCAATTGTTTTGATCACCGGCATGAAGCGGTCGGATATATCCGGTTCGTTTTGGTCAAGTTCGGTGAGCAAAACGCAAAGTGCAGAGCGCTCGGCGTCAGTCAACGCGTAATATGCTTGTGCTTTTGCAATGAGGGCATGGAGTTCACTCTCAATATCGGGTGTAATCGTTTCATCCGAATTCCGTACTGCAAGTTCGGTTCCTTCATGGACAAGTAAAAGATACACAAAATCACGCACTGCTCCTCTTTTTTCAGGCTCTCCGCTTGTATAGTACATTTCCAGTATCTTTCGCACATCATTATCAATAACAAATGCCGTAACCGGCCCCATAATGGATTCACCGGTATACAGTCCACCCGCTGAAGGTAGATTCTTTACCCATGCGTACTCATAATCACCGATCTTTCCTTTAAGAATCTCATACAGATGTGGATGTGTCGTCTTCATTTTATCAAAAGCTGGCTGGAGCATCGCTTCTTCAATCGCATCCTCGACTTCAATACCTCCCACATTACTCGGCAACGCTAACTTCCGCCCTATGCGGGATGAGACGAGGGATGAACCTGAAGGGGTACTGGTATATTCCTCAGACGTGAGGCCGACTTGTTCCAACATTTCCTCAAATTTTTCCGGATCATTCTGCCGCAACCATTCCCATGCCGTACCGCGAATATTGGTATCTTCGTGGCCTAATAACTCATACGGTATTCCTATATAACGAACAATATCGGTCGGTGTATACTTCTTGGGTTGCTTATAATAATTATACGGGCCCTTTGCACGCGGCAGATACTTTCTGCAATCTGACCAGTCCCATACCGCTTGGCGTATAGACGGATCAAAATCTCCGAGCAATTCTTCAGGATTACTGATAAATGGCGATAAATTTGCTGGCGATACTGTATCTAACGGTTTATTATATCTGACTTTTGGACCTGCCTGTGCTTTCAATTCATGATATTTTTGAGGATCATTCTGGTGCAACCATTTCCACGCAGTACCACGAATATCAGCACTGTCATTTCTCAATAAATTTTCAAAATAACGAAAGTGATTCTGAGTATTGATATAGTAATCGACCAAATCAACAGGCGCATAGAGAGCGGGCGGCGGCAATGGGCGCAGGTCACAATCTTTGTACTCCTCAAGATATCTCAATTGAGCGAGACGCCCGGTCATCATATTCTTTTCAATGTTATTATCCAAACCCGGTGTTTTCACATGAATCTGCACGTTAATGTTATGCGTCATTTTATCTGCATTGGGCGAAATCGTAAGTTTATATGTTGTTTTTCGTAAATAACGTCCGTGCCCGTACGGCATTACATCTCTTTCCTGGTAGATAAGTTCTATAACCGCTTCTTCCCCGCCACGCATCTTTTCAAAGCCGTGTGCAATGTTTCGATAATTGCTTTGAATACAACCAATCTCGTTCGGTGCTATAAAAAATTGCGGTCCTTTTATCTTTTCATCTCTATCGATCTCACCGTCCTCATCATCTCCATATCTATAGAGGCTTTCATCGCAGTTCTTGTCAAAGAGTTCAATAAGATATTCTTGTAATGCTGCTGTCCGATAATCTATCTCCTGCACTGTTGTTTGTATAAGCCGGTCTTCCTGGCGCGGCGAAAGCAAGGCAATAGTAATCGTCTTTAATGGGCTCCATTTCCCCTGGTTCCCCAATTCATCAATATGTTTAAATTGCATATGATATTGATTTTCTTTTATGTCAGGAACGATCTTTACCTTAAGTGTACATTCATGTTGCTTCCCATGGTGCTTATACCCATCCTCCAATTTCTCGAAATAGCCGTCATCCCATATATACCGCAGTTGTAAAAAAACCTTTTTCCCTTTTCGCAATTTATCCAGTTTCTTTTTAATCTCATTTTCGTTCAAACGTATGAGACTATTGATAGGTACAGGACGTGCTCCTTTAGATACCGTCGGCGGCGCATCGTCTAATTGATTCATTTTCATATATTGATAAAACCAGCCGTCAAATTCTTCATTGCGGAGATGAGAAAAAACGTCCATCGTGAGCGGCAAATCAAGTTCGTCTTCATACGCTTGAAAATATCGATAAAGAAACTGTTTAAACTCCTTTTCTCCAATTGTCGTTAAATTTTGGCGGTTGGAAGTACTCAAAGAGAAAGTCCGGTCACTATCAACGGCTTTTGGGGAAGGCAAAACCGTCCGAGCTCCATCTTTTTCTGTAGATGCAATAGTGTTTTCCTTATGCAGTTCCTGTTCCTTCCCATAATCCGGTGATTTTCGATACCCCTGCTTCCATGCCTTCAAGAGCTGCACAACGCGAGAGAGTTTTTCTTTGGGAAAGACAACACCGTTATGTTTAGTTTGATGCGTTCCTTCACGGCTACTATGATTAAAAACATCATAGACGGTTAATTCTGCTGCCTCTTTCTCTGAAATATTCTCTTTTACAAAAGCAATAAATTCGGCTGGATCCCCATGATCATACTTATGCACACTTGGTGTGCTGAAATCCGCGGATCCGCACGAATAATAATCATGTTGTAAATCTATTCCTATATGTGTTTCATCATCAAATATTTGATAGTCTCCTTCTTTATTATCGATAAAATACCTGCTTTGTCCTGGTATGTAGTCTCCTTGCCACGGAGGACACACTTTATATGCTTTTTCTCCGATGGTTACCTCATCCACATCCTCATCTATCTGCTCTAATGGAGGAAACTCTTTCCATGCCCGCATGAGTTGTACAACGCGGGATAGTTTTTCTTTGGGGAAGAGAACGCCTTTATGATCAATACTCGTAGTAGAATGTCGGGTTGTATCTCTGCTGGACACAACATATCTTCTCAACGCTAAAGCTTCCTCTTCAGATATATTCGCTCTCACAAAATCTATAAACTCCGATGGATCGCCATGATGGTAACTATCATCTGCCCCGCCGTAGTGACGATCGATATGGCTGTATTGATATTCAAAATCTATTCCCAATTTAGTTCCGTCAGAAAATGCATCGTCATCACCACCCACACGCCCCGCAAAACGTCGACCCGGTGTCGGATCCGATTGTAACGGAGGACAAAGCCTATACGATTCACCTTCGATCGTTACGGTATTTATGTCTTCTGGTATGTTTTCTAATGGAGGAAACTCCTTCCATGCGCGTAGGAGTTCTACAACGCGGGAGAGTTTTTCTTTGGGGCACAAAATACCGTGTTCATACCACTCATTATAATGAACTTCTCCATACATTAAACAATAAGGAATTATCTCCTCTATCTCTGAAGACGATATTTCTGTTTGTACAAATGCCATAAATGATGCGACTTCATCACCTTTATATTGACCAAAACTAATTGCACGATAATTTTCCTTTTTTCCTGTTTCCTCAAGCTTTTTAAATTTGTCAATATCTCGCCCCCACATACTATTCCCAGTATTTGGCCATTGTAATGAATAACGACTCCCGTCGATATCAAGAGGGAAATCATCTTCTGTTATTCCTTTATCTATTTTTTCAATCGCTTCTATAAGTTTTTTGACCTTTATTTTTGTTTCTGTAATCGCTGGATTCGGTCTTTCGACTTTCATAGGCGGCCATATTTCGTTACTCGAACCGTAATCCATATATTCAATTGTCGAAGGCAATGATGCCACGAGCTCTACCCCCGCATCCTCTATCAGAGGAATATGTTCTTTCGTCGCAAGTGCCCCAAGATCATTTGTTATATCTGCTATATCATTTAATCTTTCTAAAATGACTCCTTGAATATATTTCTTCAATGCTGTCAATTTATCTTCTTCTGAATCATCGGCACTAACACCAATTCGCTTTTTTGTTTTTTTCTCACCCTTTGCCTTCCATGCTTTCAAGAACTGTACGACTATATCCTTTATTTCAGCGCTGTTTCTATCCGATTTTTCATGATAATCAGGGTCCTCGAAAATAAGATCGAGCAAGGTATCAAGTCCCTCTGGAGAAATAATCGTTTCATTATCGAATTGTTCTATTGTTTCTATCACCGGCATGAAACGGTCGGATATATCCGGTTCGTTTTGGTCGAGTTCGGTAAGCAAAGCACAGAGCGCGGAACGTTCACCGTCCGTCAATGTGTAATATGCTCGTGCCTTTACAATGAGGGCATGCAGCTCGCTTGCAAGATCGGGGGTTATCGTTTCATCCGATTTCCGTACTGCAAGCTCGGTTCCTTCATGGACAAGTAAAAGATACACAAAATCACGTACTGCTCCCTCTCTTTCAGGTTTACCGCTTGCATAGTACGTTTCTAATACATTTCGCACATCATTATCAATAACAAATGCCGTGACCGGCCCCATAATGGATTCGCCAGTATACAGTCCACCCGCTGAAGGTAGATTCTTTACCCATGCGTACTCATAATCACCGATCTTTTCTTTAAGAATCTCATACAGATGTGGATGTGTCGTCTTCAGTTTATCAAAAGCTGG
>JAHJGZ010000079.1 GCA_018823795.1 Candidatus Omnitrophota bacterium | reverse complement strand
CGCCTAACGAGGCGAAAGACGCACCGCAACGCGCCCTGGAAGTTATCCGCAACAGTAGGATGATCACCAACCGCCACTTCATAAAACCCATAGTCCCACCAGGATATAAAACCAGGTCGATCTTCAGGAGTCGCTACATCAGTATCTTGCTTTGCAAACCATGACAGGGCATCAACCCAATATTGCTCTTTATAAGAGCTCGATCCAAAGGCACCTCCATGTTCCTCACCAAAATAATCTATTTTCAAATTACTCGAACCATTTTGAGTAACCGCAGATGGAATCGCTGAATCAAAAGCTAACAAAGAATTAGGCATTATCACCAAAAATGCAACAAAAAGTACTCCTAACACATGATAAATCTTAATCCCCCGACGAAGACCTTTGAAACCCCCGCCTGCATTACGAATATTCTTAACCATTTGACGATAATCTACTTTATCGATAACATAAAATACTACCCATGCTGCCAATATTGCCACTAATGGAACATGATCATTTAAGAAACGACCAGCGGTTGAAGCAAGCCAAATATTAATGATAAATAAAATGATAATAAAGAAGTAGTCTCTTCGCCCTTTTTGTTTCACATACTCCCATAATAATAAAACAAAGCCAGACCATGCTAACCAATACAGAGCAGGTCCGTACGACATAACTGTTCTACTGATACTATACGTTCCCGCTTCTGCTATTGTCGCATCAACTTTATCACCATAAATTCCCGACCCATATATTATTTCTGCAAGACCATTTAACGATCCTAAAAAAGGAAAGGCATTTGAAAGATCCCGAATAAAAAACAGAAAGATCGCAGCTGCTAAACCGATGATAAATATTGTAGGTAACGATAAGAGCCAAGGTATTTTTTTACGATCAAGTACTACATATATTATGCCAAATAATAAAATACCAACAGGGAGGAAAAATGATAAATCAAAATTAAATCCACCGTACCGAACAGAAAGAACAGGGAATGAAAGAAGATATCCACTAAATAATAATATCACGATACTGCGTACAAAACGAGGATTTATTTGATTTCTAAAAATATCAACAATCATTTGCACAACTGCGTAAACGGATATCACTGAGAAGATATATCGCGACTCAACCCAGGTCATTGAAAGAGCGGCGATACATAATCCTGCCAGTAAGGCGTAAATATCTGATTCAAGAATTATCCCAAATAATGTCTTTGTTGACTTATTCGTTATGCTTTTTATCAAGAAATAGAATATACAAAAGAATAGTAATAGATTAAATGAATCGTGATCAAATAACCCATATGCAGAACCATGACCCGATCCAATATGTATAGGAATTAATGCTACAAATAAAGCTGCAATTAACCCTTCCTTTCTACCAAACAAGCTTTTTCCGATAAAATAAACGGGAAAGATAATTAGCGCACCAAAAAGAGCGGGTAAAAACTGCATCGAATACCCTAATGCATCACTTTCTGGCATAAATGGAGTCAATACTGTACTAAATCCTATCGCCATCATATTTAATAGTGGTGCACGAGACCCAGATGTGCCTATTGGATAATTTAAGAGCGGATCATAATGATTTCTACCATAATATGGATAAATCCCTGTTTCAACAGTTTCTTTTACGAGCCGAAGATTATAATATGGATCAGGTCCAGATAAATAATAGGTGTCGCTGAGGGTTTCACCATCTGGATTGATTGCAACACCAGACGTTAGATTGAAATAGGTGTTTAAAAACAATACCAGAAAAAAGATTGTTATCAAGGATATTGCTATTACCCACTTTCTTTTGTTAAAGCGTTTATTTTGTATTGTACGCTTCGGGGTTGGAGACGATGTTTCTGCTACTGTTTGAGTTGTTCTTCGTGCTCGATTTCGCATTTGTTTCACCTGATTGTGACACACCGTAAATCTGTTTTCTTATAAATATCTTATCTATGGATAAAAGAATGAAATAATTGGGGATTTATTTAAAATGATTTAATGCTCTTAATATGCTGGGTGCTGATGAAATTACGTTAAATTGATTTGGTATTGTATCTGAGGCGATGATCATATCACATCCTGCTGCTTGTATTTTTTGAATTGAATCTGCAATAAATAACCCATGAGCGCATGTTGCATAAACTTTTGCTGCACCTTGTTTTTTTAATTCACGTATGGCTGTGGCCATTGTTCCACCTGTTGAGATGATGTCATCTATTATTGCGACATTTTTTCCTTTCACATCTAAAATTTTTGGCTGAATTTTAATTGTTTTGCCATCAATTCGAGTTTTTTCTAAATAGTCGCAGTCACAATTTATGAGTTTTGCTGCGTGCTGTGTTCGCTCTAATGCACCAATGTCTGGAGCTAACAAGAGAGTTGTTTTTTTGAGTTTTAGATATTCTACGATTTCTGGTATTACACTTTCCTGATAGGCAGGAATGGTAAAAAAGTTGAGGATGTGGTTTTTATGGGGATCGATTGTGATAATTCCATCTGCGTGAAGCGATAGATGTTGGGCAAGAGTTTTTGCACTAATAGGCTCCCCTGGTGTAAATTGTTTATCTTGGCGACTATATCCATAGTAAGGTATGGCAAGGATGATTTGTTGAGCGCCTGCTTCTCGAGCAGCATGGGTGAGAAGGAAGAGTTCGATAATGTTTTCATCGGGGTAGGTTGTTTGTATGATAAGTATGTTTTCGTCAGTTATATCTTCTTTAATGCGTATGTATAATTCATCATCGGGAAAGCGGGTTATCTCTCGTTTGATGAGAGAATCGTTGGTTATTTTTGTGAGTTGGTTGGCTATAGAAATTCCCGTAGTCCCGGGCAATACTTTCATGGAAGGGAGGTATAAATTACTATGTTTTAGTGATTTCGTAAGAAGATATTTATAATTCCTATTATTTAATTTATGCGAAGGATGTGGATGTTATGCGAGTATCCAATATTGTCCGAATCTGTTGCGTTGTAATTATCAGTATTTTATCAATCGGTTCATTTTTTTGGTTTTCATGCCTTGCTTCACCTTCAGATGATTGTGTAGTTGATGCAGAATTTGATTTGCGGTTTATTTCTGGTACTAACTGTGTGGTTGAAATTTCGGCCATTCCTTCAAAGCTGATTACTGATAAAGTTTATACTCACTCAGATATCGTTCAAGCATCAGGTGAGGAGTTAGGGGCTTTAAAATATGCTATGTTTCTGATGATTGAAGATCAGTTGGATGTGTTGTTTCAGAATGCCGTAGTTCAAAATTTTTCTTTACCAATGCATAATAATGGTGTTTTTACTGAAACGATTGATGTATCGCTATCCCCTAGTTTTTTTAATCTGAATGCCTCCGTTGAAATTGATACATTAATCGATGGTTTTCTTGATTTAGGGGCTAGTATAAGGTATTTTTTTCCTTTTCCAGCTGAAAGAGGATGGAATAATACCTTTAGCATTCATCTTCCGATGTATATGGTGTTTGAGTCGGCTAATACGATAGAGGTTTCTCAAAATGGAGATGTTTTGACGTGGCGGGTAAATAATTGGCAAGGTGGAAATCCACAAACAGCTGGTGAAGTATTGCTTCGTGAGCAAAGTCCGACGTCTAATACTTCTGAAAATGAGGAGATACAGATTACTTTTAAAATTGATGGACGGAGTGTATCAAATATAT
>JAHJGZ010000240.1 GCA_018823795.1 Candidatus Omnitrophota bacterium | reverse complement strand
CGCCTGGGCGCCTACGATTATCTGATAAAACCGCTGGATCCCGAACGCCTGATCCTCTCCCTCAACCAGGCCTTTGAACGCAAAGGACTAAGAGCCGGTTTGATCGGAACCGATTTGACCGGAGAACCGGCGGCCATCCCCGAAGCCTTCTCTCTCATTATCACGCGCTGCCAGCGCATGCGGGAATTGATCAATTATACTCAGATTATGGCGCGCAGCGGCAATCCGGTGCTCATTACCGGGGAATCAGGAACCGGCAAAGAATTACTGGCTCGGGCGATTCACCGGGCCGGGCCGGGAGCTGAAAGTCCCTTTATAGCAGTAAACGTATCCTCTGTTCCGCCTTCACTTTTCGAAAGCCAGTTTTTCGGGCATGTAAAAGGTGCGTTTACGGGAACCGAAAGAGATCATACCGGGTATTTTGAGCAGGCCGACGGCGGTGTCCTTTTTTTAGACGAAATCGGTGAACTGCCGCCGGACATTCAGGTTAAATTTCTGCGGGTTCTCGAGGAAAAAACCATAACCAGGCTCGGCGGAACATACCCCAGAAAGATAGATTTTCAGATTGTATCTTCCACGAACAAAAATTTGAACAAGGCCTGCCAGGAGGGTCAATTCAGGCTGGATCTTTTGTACCGCCTGAATTCCGCTCACGTCCATCTTCCGCCGCTTCGGGAACGGATGGAAGATATTCCGCTTCTGGCAGGCTATTTTCTGAAAATGACTTGCCAGCGCCAGCAGGTAGACATTGAGGGGTTCAGCCCCGAGGCTTTGGCGATGTTATGCCAGGCCGATTATCCCGGCAATATCCGCGAGCTGGCCCAAGTCGTGGAGCGGGCCGCGCTCGTTGCCGGTTCAGGGTATATTTTACCCCGGCATCTGGGTAGGCAACAGGCAATTGACCAATCCTATATCCGCAGCCTGTGTAGTTTTAGGGAAAATACCGAAGCCCACCTGGCCTATGTGCTGGCTCATACCCGGGGAGACCGTAAAACGGCTGCGAAAATTCTGGAGGTCTCGATAAGACAGCTTCAACGGCGGCTGGCCGAGATGAAAGAAAATCCTCGCTGGGAAGCATTTATGGCCGACCTCTGATAAGTCATAATATTTGGTAATTGTTGTTTTGAGCGAGAAATTGTCGATTGTCAAAGAGGAACTTCAAGCATCAGAAAAAGGTATCGAACCGTTTTTGAAACGACCGGAACCGCCATGGCGATCATCGAAGAAAATACCGTTATTTCCATACCGAATAATGTTTTAAAATAGGGAATGGCCGGAGCTGACAATTCAGATCAAATTATTCCGGCATGTTTGGGTGTTACACTGTCAAAATGATAGTCCCACCTGTCAATGCTTTATCAATTTGATAGAGCACTCGTATTTCTTAGACCTGTTCATATTCTCAGATCCTCTGAAAATTCAGTTGCATACACAAAGGTCTTAACTCTGGCATACTTTTAGCTATTAGGAATTTTTAAGGAAACAGTAACTCAATTCGACTAACGAAAGTTGTGAATTTAAATCCAATCATATATGAATATTCAGATGGACACCTGTCTCGTTCCGTTCGGAGAATTAAGGGTAACGACCGCTGGTTCGGCCCTGCTTGAAACGCATCTGGGCTCGTGTGTCGGTGTATGCCTGTTTGACTGGTACGCCCGTGTCGGTGGGCTTGTCCATATCGTTCTTCCCAAAGGCAGCAAAGAAAAGGAAGCCCTTTTTCCCACCAGGTACGCTAGTACGGCCATACCCCTGCTCCTTGAAAAAATGGTAAAGCTTGGTGCCTCCAGGAAAAAAATTGTCGCTGAAATTGCCGGTGGGGCGCTTATGCTGCCAAATCAAAAACTAAGCGTTGATTTGAACATCGGAAGAAGAAACTTAGATAAGGTCCGGGAAATACTGGCACGGGAAGAGATACCCATTATTAAGAAGGACATCGGGGGGAACCTGGGAAGGGTGCTCAGGTTTGAGCCGAACAGCGGAAAAACAGAGGTCAGATATGCGGGGGTGAAGGCTGGGCGCGGCGGTCCTTTTGTTAAACCGCAAAAGATTGAGCTGGACAAGTTCAAAACAAAAATGGAAAACGGCAATCTGTCGAGACACGCCGCTTGCTGTGCCATGGTGTCCGAACTGATTGCACGTGTAAAGGGGCTCAAAGATCCCGGTATCTTTTTTACGGCCGGTTTGCTTCATGATATCGGCAAAATAATCCTTGACCAGTATGCCTTTGAAAATTTCAACCCGGTCATGAACAGGGTCATCCATAAAGCCCAAACATTTATAGATGCCGAAAATGAGATGTTGGGGTACAATCACACCCAGGTCGGCGGAATGGCGG
>JAHJGZ010000078.1 GCA_018823795.1 Candidatus Omnitrophota bacterium | reverse complement strand
CGAATAATTAATAAAGAGTGAATATTAAGTGGGGGACAGTGTAGATAATTTTAAAACGAGATAATTTAATGCTAGTGGGAGAAAAAGACTCCTTTCATTAGACATGTTTTTTTATAAAATAGACGATATATGTAAAAGACAAGTTTGATTTTATATCATTTGTAAAAAAATATTAGCGATTTAGCAGGGAGGGATATTTTGTATTTGTTATGAAAGTTCTTATGCCTTTTAATAATGTGGGAGAAGTAAAGAAACTCATTGAAATGGGGGCAGATGAATTTTATTGTGGCGTCCCTTTTTTAAATAAAAATAGAAAATTTTTTTATTTTAATGCAAGGGTATATTCTTATGCAAATTTAAAAGGTTTTGAAGAACTTAAAGAAGCGGTCGCTATAATTGCTGATTACAACAAAAAAATATATTTATGTGCTAATCGTTATCCAACAATGAGCGATATGCAGATGTTATTAGATAACATAGGTGCAGCTATTGAAATAGGCATAGGAGGTGTTATTATTGCAGATCATACCCTTATACCTTATATAAAAAAGATGAGTACAAGCTGTAAGATTATTCTTAGTTGTTTAAATCCTTGTTTTAATACAGAGGCCCTAAAGTTTTTTAAATCATTGAGTGTTGATAGAATAATATTGCCACGACAGTTAACGTTGGGAGAGATTGCTTTATTGTCTGAGACTGCATATCATATTAAATTAGAACTTGAAGTTTTTTTGACGAATATAACCTGTCGAAATATCAATGGACATTGTTTAATGTGCAAGGCATGGAAAAATTCAATTTTTGACCTATTGCCGAGATTAGTAAAAACAGCATTTAGGGAAAGTATGAAAAAAAAATATACCTTTAACCCATTCGGTGTAGCCTGCAGAGATACGGGCACTTTGGAAATAACAGCGAAGGAGAAAAATGCTTATAATATAATGCTATTAAAAATCTTTTCTCTTGATAAAAATATACTTCGATATTGTGCCTTGTGCTCGCTTTATTTTTTGAAAAAATGTAATATAACGAGCGTAAAAATAGTCGGGAGGGGATTTACAAGACAAAAAAAAATACAAGATCTTTCCGCGGTGGGTATGTATCTAAATGCTATTAATGATGGGATTATCAATGATGACAATTGTTTGGAAATTGGTAAAAGAATTTATAAGAATATATACAATAGGGAGTGCCACATAAAAGAATGTTTTCATTACGAAGTATACCAAAGAAGAAATTCTTAAGTATGTTATGAATGTTAAAGAAAGAGCGATTTTTTTTAGAAAAGATTTAATAGATAAAAATATAGATTATCAAGTTGTGTATATTGGTAATGAATTTTGCTGTCGCCTTCTGCCCGATAAAAAAACGTTATTGTTTGCTTTAAATTGGTGCAGAAAGAAAAATTGTAAGCTAGTATTAGTTCTATCATTCTTTATGGATCAGCATGTAAAGCCTATAGAAGAATTATTAGAACTTATTTGTTCTGAAAATCCTACTAGCGAAGTAGTTATAAATGATTGGGGTATGGTGAATATGTTGAAAAATAGGTATTCCAACGTTAAAGTTTTGTTAGGTAGGCTCATAACTTCAAAATATTCCCGTTATGGAAAATATCCCAATGCTTTCTTTAATTTTATTAAAGATACTAACATTATCGGTCTCGAATTTAATACTATAAATGATTTGCTCTTAAACTATTCTCAAATAATACAAAACCGGTTGCATTGTAGTGTTTATATTCCCTATTCTTATGTGACCATTTCTCGCTATTGTTTTTGGCAGAACAGTTTCGAGGGATATTTTCGTAATGGTATATCCGGTTGTGATAGAAAATGCAAGGAATCTGTAGCAGTTTTGAAGCGAATAGGTAGACAAAAGATATTTATTAAGGGAAACGCTTATTTTGTGAGAGAAAAAAAATGGGATTTAACAGACAAAATTAATGTTGATCGGGTGGTTGATAATGAAGCAGTTGTGACAACTGGATAGGTATGTTTTTAATAATTTTATTTGAATATAACTATGGTAAAGAAAGAGAATGCAAAAGTGAGTAAAAAACGAGAAAACAATGAAATCGAAAAAATAATAGATGACCTGATATTAGAATATGATGATTCAAACAATTATTTTACGAAAGTAGCAGTATTATGAAAAAAAGAGATATTTTTTATATGTTAATAATGGGTGTTATTTGGTTGATAGGGTTTTTCCTTTGGGAGGGTGTCCCCTTGTCAAAAGGACCTTCTTTGGAAAAGATTAGAGAAGAAGCCGCCATAATAAATAATGTGCTCGTTAATGATATACAGAGCTTAAAGTCTACGGCGATGATTTTAGATGAACCGTCAAAAATTGTTAGAAGGAAATTATTGTATATATTATTTCCCGATCGGTGGAGGGGTGAGGTGGAAGATCTAGTCAATGGTAATGGGGAGAAGTTTATTTTTATTAGGAATAAAAATGATAGATATCAGAATAAAAGGTTTATGATGTGGAGTGGGATGTATCTTATGCTCTATGATGCATTAGCCATAACAAGGCCTAATATCGTTGTATTAGAGGAATGTAGTTTCGGCATACGAAGATGGAAAAGGTGTTTTATAGTAAGTTTTTTATTCGAAGATTTATATAAAATTAAAGGTTATTTAGATTATAAATCATTTAAATGGGAAAAATTAGAATTTTTTTTAGAATACCCCAACAGGGAGTGGCGCAAGAGTATTGAAACTAATTTTACTGAGTTTGAAAATATAAAAGGGGTATGGTTTCCGACCGCAGCTACATCTTTTCGGTATGATTATTCTGAAGGACGGAAACAAAAAACGGTATCAGCATGGAAAAACATATCCTGTGAGGTAAATGTAGATATTGATAAATTCCTTTTCGATATACCGCAAAAATAGAATAAGCATGATAAGCGACGATGGTTATATTGCTTATCGTTTCTGGTTAGTTTATTTTTGGAATGCAGAATATTTACTTTATGCCCAACACCACAAATTTTAAATTACTGAAATGACAGTAAGCGGGAATCAAAGATGGCGAATGATAAATCGAATAAAGTTACTATTATAATAATCTTTATAATTGTTATCACCGCACTCGGTTTAAGGCTTTATGGCCTTAATAAATATGATTTATGGTATGATGAATATTGTACGGATGGCTATTCTTTTGAATATCATCGTATAAGGGCTGAATGGTGTGGGGTTTCAGTCCCTGCATATTTTTTAGATTGCGCTATGAAAGATTATCACCCGCCATTTTATTATCTGCTCGTTTACGCATATAGTTTTTTCTTTGGGGTAGGAAAATCATTAAGAATATTATCCGTTATATTTAGTATGTTGTCTTTAGGGGCTTTCTATAAACTTTCTCGGCTTTTTTTAAGGCGTCATGAATGTCTTTATGCACTTTTCATTTTAGCGTGTAATCCTTTTCATATCTGGTATGCACAGGAGGCGCGCGTGTATGCAATGGCCGGATTCTTTGCCATTGTAGCGTTCTATTTATATATGAAAGCGTTAAAAATAAATACGTTATTGTATTGGGCGTTATTTTCAATTTCAAGTGTTTTTGCCCTATATACAAGTCCTTATTTCAGCTTATTCCTATTAATTTCAGGGGTATTCTTGTTTTTTAAGAACAATCAACAATATGCACGAAAATGGATTGTATCAATGATTGTTATCTTAATGATATGTTTTCCTATCATATATAAATATATGCATCAATTCAAAAACGTGGATAATGATTTTTTTTGGGTCCCAGTCCTTTCGTTCAAAACATTATGTATTACTTTTGTTGTTTTTAGTCTTGGCT
>JAHJGZ010000077.1 GCA_018823795.1 Candidatus Omnitrophota bacterium | reverse complement strand
TGCATAGCAACGTATCGTACGATTGCTCATACGTGAATGAAGATCGACGAATTATCTTATTAAGTGAATGATTAATATTTTTTAATAGGTTAAAATTAAAAATATGACTTGGAAAACTAACATAGTGATTATTCTGTTGTTATACTGTGTATCATTTTTAATAATAGCTTTACCAATTATTAAGTACCCCATTGAATTCCCCTTTCAATTGGAGGGTGATGAATTGGGATTTTACCAAGCAGGCACATTTTTATTCCGAGTTTTTTTTATTGAGCAGGATTTTTCAAGTAATGTATGGGGGAAAATCTTTGGGAATTATGGTTCTTGTAATCCCAGAGTTGGATTATATATAATCGGTTTTTTTGATTTACTGGCAAGTTATTTCAATTCATTCGTTAACGCTGTTCCTAAAATAGTTATACTAAGACTGTTGATGGCAACGTTGTCAGCTGGATCCGTAATTTCATTATTTATATTAGTACGTATGACTGCTTCATTACACTCAGGCATAATCGCTGTTGCATTATTGCTTACAAATCCAATTTTTCGAGGATTTCAGTGTAGTATTTTACCCGATGTTCCAATGTTTTTTTTCTCTTTGTTATCACTAATTGCTTTTATGCATGTTGAAAAAAACTTAAAACAGCATGTTTTTTCATGGAAATGGTTTTTTCTTTCTGGAATATGTATGGGGCTCGCTATAAGTTCAAAATTGTATGCTGCTTCTTTAGGGGCATGTTTTTTTGTAATAATAGTTCAGAATCGAAACCATGCTTCATTTAAAAAAGTTTTGCTAGGCTTATTGTTAGTATTCGGATCCAGTTCCGCAATTTTTATATTAAGCAATCCATTGTTGTATACAAATATTTTTCAAGGAATCAGGATTTTAACTACGGAGCATATAGCCACCCACAACCCGAACCGATTACTTAATTTGCAGATATTAAAGGAGATAGTAACATTCCCTTTTGTTTTATTTAAACGACAGCCATTCATATGGAGCAGAAATGTATATTATGAAACAAAGGAATTTTCACTTATTGCTATAGGATATATAATATTTGGAATGAGTCTAATAAAAACAAGATTTAAAAGAGATTACCTCATGCTTTTATGGATAGCCAGCAGTATTTCATTAATAGCATTTGTTATGATTTTTATGCCAAGTGGTTGGCTGGTTTTCAAGCTTTTTATCCTTCCCGTAATTGGTATTATATGGCTTATTTCATGTAATGTGCCAAAACTTTACGAAAAAGTATTTATGCAATATATTGCGAGGGAGTACAACTATTACTTGGTGAGTATACTATGTGCGAGCTTTTTATTATTTCTTACAACGATATTTATTTTCCAAATACAACACGTTTCCTATGATTCTAGGTTTTTTGGCAGAAAAATGAGTGATAATGGTATTGTGATTAATGTTAAGTCAGCTGACATTAAAACTGATTTTTTTGCGCTATGTTTAAACCGTGGCAATACGTACGAACTTATTTATTACCAAAAAAATAATGAGGTTGCACGGCAAAGAATCGAGATGCCAGGAACCTCTCTAGAAGGCTTAGATGTTTACGTTGGGACATTTTTGCAAGAATCAATAGAAAGAACTTTCGATTCTATTAAAATCATTCCAGCTGGAGATACTATCAGAACTTTTTTGCAAAAATCAATGAAAACAAACTTTGCGTCTATTACAGCGATTCCAGACGTAGATAGAGAGA
The DNA here is from genome assembly GCA_018823795.1 of Candidatus Omnitrophota bacterium. Taxonomy (GTDB): domain Bacteria; phylum Omnitrophota; class Omnitrophia; order JAHJGZ01; family JAHJGZ01; genus JAHJGZ01. The sequence goes on along the minus strand of JAHJGZ010000077.1, from coordinate 3,397 downwards.
GCCACCGATACGGGTATTTTTATCTAATGCTTCCACCCCAAATCGTGAAGTATTCTGAGATACAAAATATTTCAGCGGGTGATATACCTAATGAACAGTTAATGAACATTATTCTTGAACAAAATCAATTCTTAGCGATTGAATTAGAAAAAACTTACCATGCGCGACTTATTGAACTTAGTATAGATAGTCATGATAGTTATAGGATTATTTATTTGCAGGATAATGGTAAACTCGGCGAATCAAATATACGTAGGCATTACGAGAGTAATGATGCCCCATATACACAGGTTTTTGGTGTACCAGATGACATTGCTTTACAAGGGTATAATAAACTGTTGATTATACCGCTTCTAGGCGATGGAGTATTTTGTATTCAACAACTACATTTAAAGGATTAATTGCTTTTTTAATTTGAAGTTCTCATTTTTATTCCTACTAGAATAAAAAAGTTATAAAAAGATTGTTCGGGGAAGTAGTAATAGAATATTTCAAAAATGATTATTGTCATGTAAGGTAAGATAAAAACTTTTAAGAAAAGTGCTAAAATATAAAAGGGTCACGACAGTATGCATTAAAGTTTTTTAATTGGAGGTTAAATGGTATGATGAGGAAAAAACAAAGAGAAATACATTTTGGGATTTACTATTGTCGAGATACCTACTGTTTGGAAAGAACGGCAGGAGGGAAAGTCTAAGTTTCAGTTATGTAGAAATGGGATACGATATTGGAAATGGATTTATTATGGATTCAGACACGTATAGTTTGCATAGCAACGTATCGTACGATTGCTCATACGTGAATGAAGATCGACGAATTATCTTATTAAGTGAATGATTATTATTTTTAAATAGTCATTATTAAAGAATAATGCAATAAACTCTTACGGCGGGTGTTAAAATATACAACAACCATAACGAGATGTATTTTAACTTTTTAATTGGAGGTTAAATGGTATGAAACGAAAGAAACCAAAAGAAGTAATCTTGGAAACCATCAAATGCGACCGAAACAAAGAAGACTTTACGGTAAGCCAAATCGATCTTAGTAAGATAGAATTTAAAGAATTAGATTTATCAGGATTAGATTTCTCGCAAAGCAATCTTAGGAAGAGCAAATTTAATAAGTGTAACTTAACTAATGTTTCGTTTCGGGGAGCAAATCTTACAAGCGCTAAGTTTTATAATTGCACATTCAAAGATGCTAATTTAGAATTTGTAGATTGTGATAATGCTAAATTTGTAGATTGTGATATAAAAAATGGAAATTTCAAAAACTCTTCTGCGAAGAACATTATTTGGAAAAAAATTAAAGCAGAGAATGTTTTATTAGAAGGCAGTGCGTTAAATAATGCAGTAATAAATGACTGTACGTGTGAGCGAATACAAGCGAGAGGCGCTTTGTTTGAAGACGCGACGTTCCGCAATTGTGTATTTTTGAATTCTGATTTCACTGCTGCCAATTTTATCGGCGCCTATTGGCAACAAAATCAGTTCGACAATGTGACATTTGTAGCCACGCAAGCGCGCGAAATAAATTTACATAAAGTGAATATTGTAAAATCGGACTTTTCCTTAGCAGATTTTCGTACTGCCTATGGAATGTCAAAAGAATTAAGAAATAAAATAATAAAATGCGGTGGAATAGTTAGCCCTCAATATCTAAGGCTCGTATGGAATAATATATATGGCCGGTCAGTAATTATTTCATTAATAGGAATATTGATAGGAACATTGATTTTTTTATCAGCTCAGAAAGTAAACGATTTTTTATGGAGTGTTGAAAGAGTGAACAAAATAGTAGGAAAAGCGATACAAGAGGAAAAATTAGTACAAGCTGAAAAATACATAAAAAAATGTTTTGATAAAAATAAGTTAAAATTAAGTCTAATCGAAAAGATGCAGTTAGAAATGTTATTGGGAGATGTCTATCGAGATAGTAAGAGGGTAAGTGAAGCAAAGAAAATTTATAAAGAGATAATTCAAAGGAAAGAAGCAACGATTATGCAAAAAATTCAAAGTAGGCTGCATATTATGGATTTATCGAGTTATCCAAACGATAAAGAAGAGATATTAGCGTTCTGTAATGCTATAAAAGAGGATGTGAATAAAGTCTCGGATAATTATGAACGAGGACAAATCTTGCTCCGTATTGCACATACATATGACTACATAGGAAATAGAGCGGCAGCGGAGCAAACATATAGAGAAATTATTAATATTTCACATACTGATTGGTATGGATTGGAGGCATCTGAGAGTATAGCAATGCTCTATCGTGAGGAAGGCAAGTGGGATAAGGCAATGCGTGAATATGAAAAGCTAATAGAAATCCTACCAGAAGAGGATATCGAACGTCGGGAGAATATAAAAAAGAGCTTACAGATAGTTCGTAGCCATAGTGGCAAGGGGGAATGAGACAGAAAGAAATCTTGAATGATATTATAATGTCAAGTAACCGTTATCAATACCAAATAATTATGTTATGATTAAAAGATATTATTGGATAGTTTTAATTAGTATTATATTATTTCATACTGCAAATAATATAATGATCTTAAAGCTTGATACGACGCTTCCCACCTGCCATCCCGGTGATTATTACACCAACAGTAGAAGTCTCTATTTTACTCTTTTAAATAATCCTATAATGTTTATTCCAGAATTATTAAAGATCGATCCTGTTTATCCACCATTGCTTTACGTTTCCCCTTTTTATTTTTATTGTTTCGGTGGTTATGGATATGACACGGCTATTTTAGCAATAAGTATTTTATATCTTAGTTTGTTAGTGATCTTCTTATATTTAATAGGGGCACATTTATTTAATAGAGAGGTTGGATTATTATCAGTAATACTATGTTCGTTTTTTCCAGGAATATTTGGTTATTCACGAATGTTTTTAATGGCATTACCATCGGTTGCATTATCGATGATTAATGTATATGTGATGATACGATCAGATTGCTTTAGAATAAAAAAATATTCATTGTTGTTTGGATTATTCTTAGGGCTTGGAATGTTAATGGTAAAGTACTACGCAGTTTTATTGCTTGGTCTATCTCTAGGATACCTATTTGACCACATGAATATAATCACGCATGAGAAAAAAAGGATATGCTTTAATCTATTATTAACTTTTGGCATTGCTATTGTAATTGCTTTACCGTGGTATGCCGTAAGTATGAGATATATATTTGCACAGTGTCAAGAAGCCAAACACGTGGTGTTTTTTGGAAGGAAGGCAGTCTTTGATTTTTTTTCGTATAGTAAGCACCTTATAGATTACCAAATAGGAATATTTTTTTTTAGTATTTTTATAATTTCTTTTGGATATCTTTTAGTAAAAAGAAAACTTAGCCGAATGATGATATTATGGATAATGTGGCCGTATGTTA
>JAHJGZ010000076.1 GCA_018823795.1 Candidatus Omnitrophota bacterium | reverse complement strand
TAATAATAGGTGTAAATCCATTAAAGAAAAAGCAGCTTTTAAAATTTCTACATTGGGCTCAAGCACAAAAACACTTCCCTCTTCTCCTACCGCTTGCATCACAATCTGCACATGGTATCCTAATCCAAAACCATACATCAAAACGGTATTTCCTCTTTGTATATTTTGTGCTTTAATAAATTGTATCGCTTCTTTTTCAGGGTCATATAAACTATGAAGCACCGTATCTTTATATTTAATAGTGACTCCTCCGACTTTTGTCTTGATGATAGTAATATTGTCTGAAATGCACGGCTCCCCCTTTAATAATTGATACAATTGGGGATGCTGCTGAGAAAGGATAGCTAAATTGTCATGTAAATAAAAGGGTATTTTTTCAGGTCGTGTTTCCATTCCTTTATCCTTTTTACTTTTTCAGCAGAGCGAAAACAGAGATAGTGTTATTCCATGCATCACATACATATAGACGATTTTTTTCTTTAACAAAATATATATCGGAAATCTTTATATTGTATATCCCCAAATCAAACACGAGTGTCTCATCACTCCGGTTCCAATATAATAGGCCACTTGATTCTTCAGCGATAAAAAAACCATCATCACCGGCATACACAGAACTTGGTTCATGAAGGCAATGAGTTCCCTCTTTCGTATCTAAGATTTTTTTTAAAGAAAAAGTAGCCGTGAACCCCGTCAGAGAATTATTTCTTCTAACGGTATCTGCCATTAAGCTATTATCAGTTTTTTTAACGTTTCTACTATCGACATCGTCGGTGGTTTTCTCTAACGGGGTGAAAACAGCTACGTGCCCACTCACACGATCGGTCACATAAATATCTCCATTTGAATTTATGGAAACCTTTTCAGGATATTCCAGTTCACCAACATCAAATTTATATTTATAAAACCGACTTTCAACGGTATTCAATGTATATACATTGCGGAGCCAGTTTTGAAAATGAAAGTTTCTCTTAAAACGTTCCCCTTCATAAAAATCCTGAGATGCACCGCATGTACCAAACTGTGTTATAAAAGCCCCCTGGCAATCAAAAACGACTAATCGTGCGTTTCCATGATCAACAACAAGAATATTACCGGTCGGTAACACAGCAATACCCCACGGCTCACTCAACTGTCCTTCTTTGCTACCATAGCTGCCAAACTGAAGGAGGAAGACCCCTTCTTCGCTATATTTTTGTACCCGATGATTCCATCGGTCAGTTATATAAAGGTTACCTGCTGTATCAATAGCAATGCCGGAAGGATAAATAAATTCACCAACACCATTTCCTTTTTTCCCTATGCTAAACAAACAATTAAAATTATTATCAAATTTTCTCACGCGATGCCCAAATTCTTCCACGACTACCACGTGTGATTTTGGGTCCTCTCTAATTGAAGACGGACCTTCTAACCCCTCTTGATAGGAACGCACAAGCTCAACAGAGCCTTTCTTCACGCCTCCCAAAGATTTATTCATCTCAAGTATGCTCATCGATAGTACTCACCGGTATTTGAAAATGTAACATTTGAAAAACAAAAAGGCTTTTACCAGCAATGACGACCTTAAACGGTAGGAAATGTTTAAATAATTATTTACTCAGATACATCGTTCGGGGAAAAACTATTTTTCGACAAAATTTTTAATAACGGCTGCTCTTTCACGAACACTTTGGGACCTTTTTGCTTTTTTGCACACACACACTAATTTTTTATTTATATGTTTTGCTATTTTGCGGACTTCATGTAAACGATTTTTATGCCCCATCAAAGTAAATGAAATATGATTATGCCCCCGCCAATGAATTTTCCCCGTTTCATCCGATTCACTAATAGAATTATACACACGCATGAGGTATGATTTTTTAATTTCCTCATATTCGATCATGGGGACAGAAAACATTTGTGATTTATCATTCATAATGGTGATCCCTTTATGCTGATCTGAAATATCAAACCATCCTTCTGTCGCCCCCACACAACACTGTCCAGAGGAAAAAGAGCCGACCGCCTCATTGTGATGAAATTCTTTTCCATTAACATAAAAATGTTCCATATGCGGCGATCCATTTGTTGTTGAAAATTTTAAATAATTTTTTGAAAAACTTTGTGGGTTGACCGTAACTATCCCCATGCGAAATGATTCTGGCGAAAGGCCGTCAAGATAAAAACTATAATCCAAATCAACGCGAGGGAAATTTTGATATATAAAGTAGCGCTTCCACACAATACCAACATCAAGCTGAATTTTACACACCACCGGTATTCTGATAGGGAACTGCCCTCTCGTACCGTCAATTTTTAAATGAATCGGTTTTGTATCATTAATGACACCTTTATCGCTGTCAACGATCTGTATCCCCATCGAATAATAGTCATTTGAATGCCCAACATGATCAAAATAAACTGGTGATAGATATCCAATAAGCGGAGAACCAAATACATTACAAAATGTTAATTCCCGGATATCACCACCGGTTGAACTTGCTAAATGAATTTTTACTTCCTTGGTGGTAATTTGCAGTTCGTTATTAATAAATTGTACTATTTCATCACTTTTTCTTTCGCTTTTTTCTTCAACAAACTCTCCTTGTGCAATTTCCCAAGGTCCTAAAAAAGGAAGGCACACTAACTTTATTGTCCGAAGGGAACCATCTCGATACCGGGTAAGATCTTCACACTGAGAAGGAATAATCTCTCCCCTTAATTTCAGTTCGAGGTGCTGGAAATACTTTCCTTCCGCAAAATGAAATTCGAGTTCATACGGTTCACCATTCCACTCATCATGATGAGGATTGAACAGTATAAAATCTTTTTCAATGTCTATTCTGTCACAATAGTATTCGTACGTTTTATCCAATAGGCTTGCTACTTCTCCAAGTTTTTTTCTCCCTTCATAATGTTTTTCATTGGTCGTCTTGGTACGCAAGTCACTACTCCAAAGTATATTTAAATCCTTCCACTGTTCCTCAGTGTGCTCCCCCCCGCTTAAAAAATTGATGTTTTGAATTGTATTGAATATTTTATAGCATTCCGTATTAAACCACACATCGTCCCTTCCCGATACTGCCCATCTCAACACATTGTAATCATCCCGGTTTTTACAGGGGATAGGACACTCTGGAGATTCCATCTTGACTTTATCTACCGTTGCAAAATAATGAAGAATTTCAGAAGGATTAACAAAAGCGACTCCTTCATTCTCTTTGAGTAAAGAAAAGACGCGCCCAATTTTATTAATTTCTCCTGCTTTTTCTTCTTGTATCATGGGACGATAGTTAAAGAGCTCGAGATCAGTACCATAGAGAGGAAGCGCTCTATCTTCGTCAAAGGGAAGATGATTCAGAACCTCAAGGATATACTGTTCTACGGCCATACGACCATAGATGCATCGCTGAAACTTATATGAATTCAGTGAACTGTTCCAAATAACCGGTATGACCGTACCATCGACCCCTTCCACTAAAACGGGACGATAACGTAATTCAGCTGGATAACGATGATATTCGGACGCATTGTCCCAGTCCATGACAATCGCTTCAAAACCAGCGTCAACATAAAGACTCGGCAATCCTCCCGCATAGGTTTGTTCATTAATAAAAGCTATCCGTGGTCTTCTGCCGAGAATATCCTCATATTCTTCCATTCCCTGTTTTAAATTAGCGATATTAACTTCAGCGGGTATTAAGGGAAAAATATTTTGGTTAGCACCAGAACCAATAATTTCACACGCGTCCTCGCGCCATAATTGTGCCAGTTCACGGATAAATGACGCATCAAGCGTTTGAATTATTCGTAATGTTGATGAAGGAAACTCAAATGCTATCTTATGCCCTTTCTTCACAAGATCAAGCATCGACCAATAGCAATGATCGATAACGTTTGAATACTTACTTTTAGGAACAGAAGAAAAGGAAAGATTGGCATGGAATATGGCATATAAGTACAAGGTTTTCATTAATGATATACTCCTTTTTGAAATGAAAGCGTACTCTGTATCTCATTAAATTTATCTTTAATATTATGGTATAAGCGTTTATCTAATTCCTTTAATCTTTGTGCACAACTCAGCGCTTCTTCAAGCCGAAAAAGTTCGTATAAAATATGAAATTTAAGATAATAAATACGCGGAAAATGTGTCATTATTTTTTCAATCTGCTCAATACATAGATATGCTTCAGTAAAATTTTTCTCACGATAAAAAGTAACTGCTAAATTAAAATATGGTTTGAAAGAACGGGGGCTTACGTTAATAGCATGTTTCAGTGTATTAATTGATCTATCTCGGAATCCCAACTCATAATAAACAATGCCAAGAGTAGAATAGGCTTCGCTGTAACGGGGATTAAGTTCGATTAATCGTTCCAAAATATCTCGTGCCTCTTCATACATACCGCTATTAACGTATGCTGTTGCTAAATTATCATATGCCATTTCACATTTTGACCCCACCGCAATAACTCTGCGCAGAAAAACAATCGCCTCAGCAAATTTTCCTAAGGTATAATACTGTCGTCCAAGCAGAAACCAGGTGGTTGAATCTTCAGGATTACGCTCTAATTGTTTCTGTAATAAAGCAACGTACAAAGAACCTTTGTGATTTCGCACTTCCTGACTTTCAAGTTGACCACAATGATGAATAACAACATTGGGATAGCGTTTTTTTGCCCCCTTAACCGTGTTATCAACTACTTCATGTACTAACCCTTCAAAATATATACGGGGATCATTGCGGAACAGTCGAATGATAGGAACATCAAAATATCCGGGATACGCAGCACCTTCTTCGTATTCATTTTGATTAGCACGCCATCCTTCAGCGTCAGGGTATACACAATAATTACGTTGTGTAAAAACCGCCGCCTCTGCTGTGTTTTCATGTGCAACACGAAGCACCTCTTTCAAGTCTCTTTTTGCAATAGTTTCATCCGCATCAAGAACCAATATCCACGAATACGATGCTTGCTTGAGTGAAAAATTTCTTGCTTGAGAAAAATCATCACACCAGGTAAAAGAAAATACTTTTGCCTCTAGGCTTTTGGCAATCTCACTGGTGTTATCTTTCGATCCCGTATCAACAACAATAATTTCATTCACAATATCGCGCACACTATCAATAGCCCGTTTGATTGTTTTACTTTCGTTTTTCACAATCATACATAAACTAATGCCCGGATTTTCAGTTTTTCTCTCGGTCATATTCATCCAACCATCACTTTTTCTTGTTGAACAGTTTGTATCTTTATGATATCGCGCGCACGTCCATATGCTTTTTCTGCTTCTTTCCGTGTTGTGCCATATGCGATAATATGTCCTACTTTCCCAATATTACTCGTCGGTGATGTAACATAATCGCCAACATGACGCGTAAGGAAAATATCAAATATCCCCGGAATATTCCGTGCTTCATCTATCCCTTCAATAGAAATAATTTTTCCCGGAGAAGGAAGCAATGCGCGCTCAAGAGCTACTCGATGATACCGGGGCGTAATATCATCTCTGTTCAAAGATTTTCCTAATGCCATATCAAGTGCCGCTTTAGTAGTGTTCATGCCTGTTGCAAGAGGATCAGTGCATTGGGAATGAAAACCACCACTCAGTCGAGCAGTAATTTCACCTATTTTTGCCCCTTCATGTGTTATTTTTATATCCGCTTTTGCCGCACCGCAGGTGATTCCAACGGCCTTAATAGCCTTTTTCATAACGTCAAATGCTTGCCGTATTGTTTCGTGGGAAAGTAATGAAGGAATACTATGTCCTACTTCAACAAAATAAGGAGGAGATAGAATATGCCGATCAGCAACAGTCAATAAATGTACTTCGCCCTTTTCATCAACAAGAGTATCCATACTAATTTCCTGACCCTCCATGTATTCTTCAAGAATAACCGTCGGGTCACCATAGTGTCCACTTTCACCAATACTTTTCTGAAATTGTTCTCTCAATTCCTCCTCTGTATCAATTTGCCGGACTCCACGTGCACCCATATTATCAACTGGTTTAATCACTAATGGATATCCAAGAATACGCGCCTTCGCACATGCGTCTTCCACTGTTTTTGCAGAAATAAAATCAGGGCAGGGAACATCGTGTGTTCTCAGAGCACAACGCATTAAATACTTATTTGTTGCGCATAATGCTGCATCAGGGGAAATACCCGGCAAGCCCATCGCATGAGCAACAGACGCAACGGTGTACGCAACATCGGTTCCTGCGGTAAACACTGCTTGAAGATGATATTTTTTACCATAATCGTGAGCACAGCGTATGGCACGGGATATATCTTTCGTGCTAATATATTCTTTACAATCAGCAATTTCAAAACCAGGAGCACAGGGATTCATATCAAGAACTAAAACAGCATATCCCATCTTCTGGGCTTCTTTAATAGCAGGGATTTGAAAAATTCCTGCCCCGATTATCATAACCATTTCTTTCATTGTTCTCCTGGTCCGCATAATCATAAACACAGATCTATTTGCTCAAGAACTCGAAAAATACCTTTTCCGTCAATTGCCTGCTTCGCACGGCTTGACAGTTTCTTTCGTTCATCAAACGAGTCTATTAAAGCAGTTACTTTCCGTATAATTTTTTTCTCGGAAATCTTACCGCCATCCCCTAAATTAATAACAGTACTTTTTCTCTCCATACGACGGGCATTTTTTGCTTGTGCTTTATTTTGTGATAGAACAACGGTGGGCGTTCCCACACATAATGATTCATACATTGTAATGCCACCCCCCACCACTGCGATATCAGCATTAAGTAAAAACACTGATACATCATTCACATTCTCGAAAAAAACAATATTTTCAACATAGGTCCATTTTTCAAGGCATTGTTTAAATTGATATGATGAACCGAGGATGACCTGAATTTCAATATGCTTCGGCACCTTTTTTTCCAATGCACGTAATGTTTTCTCCGTGAGATTATTCGGGTCGCTACCGCCTAAGGTGACAACGATAGTTCTTACTTTTTTCCGTATCGTTCTCACCTTTTTACTTAATTTTGCGTAGAGTGATGACAGCACAATAAATGAAGGCCCAAAACATTTTCCTTCTTTCTCTTTGCGATTGGCATCGACCACAACTTGGGCCATTTTTGCATTATTTGATGTATCGTCAAAATTGACCATTTTAATATTTTTACTTTTAAACGTTTGCATATACGTACTTGTGGTATTGCAAATATCGTTAATCACCATATGCGGCTCTAATGCAAGTATTGTGTTGAGCACTTTTTCTTCATATTTTGCCTCATCCTGTCTTTCGCTAATCTCAAAAACGGGGAATCCTTTTTTCTTAATAAACTCGCTAATTGCCGCATCTTGATTAATCACATAATACAGTTTATGCTTTCCCTTTAACCATTGGCTTAAATGTAAACATCGCATAATATGTCCCCAACCAATCTGAACGCCACCATCACACCTCAAAACAATTTTCTTTTCAAGTTTCATTACAACTTCCTCACTTTTATGCCTGCGTGTTCTAATATTTTAATTTCTTCATAAATTTGGTTTTGACAGCCAAATGAAGCAATAACGACCGCGTCGGGGATGATTTCATGAATCATTTGAGGGTTGGCAATCTTTTTCCCGAGGAATTCTTTCCCTTGCTTCTTTATGTCGCTATCAACGATCCCCATAACTTTTAATCCTATTTCTTCCGCAGCACTATAGGTAAGTTCAGCAGTATCGGCCGCACCATATAAAACGACGCGCTTAATCCCCTCTGCTTTAAATTCATAAAGTCGCGCTTTAATCCCTTCTTTCGCATTCTTGTATAATGATACTGTTTCTTTTACGTATGAAATGAGCAAATTAAATTTTTTCCTTTCTCCTTCAACGGTAAGGCTATACGTCATATTTCTTGTTTTATTTCCATCAACAGTAATATGTCCCTCCTTAACAAAACTTTTAATATAATTATTAACCATCGCGGGAACAATACCTGCTTTTCGTGCAAGGATCCCCTGAGTAACTTTCGGATTGCGGCCTATTTCTTCTAAAAGAATGAGTTCTCTATAAATGGCGGTTGGTTGAAGAAAAGTAAGCTGATTGTTAATCACGTATTAATTCCTAAAATACTTTTTTTCTCGTGTAGTATTAATAATAATTTATGGAAGGAAATGCTGCTGGAATCAATTATACATTCATTGAATAAATAATCAAGTTGAAAAAAATCTTTCTTTTACCGTACAAACTCAGCCTGCTTGTTAAGATAATTATTCCTTATTTCAGTCAATAATGAACAAAAACGCTGATTGAGAAAATGAGTCGCTTTTATTAATACAGTAAAAAACATCTTCTCCTTCTGTAAAAAG
>JAHJGZ010000075.1 GCA_018823795.1 Candidatus Omnitrophota bacterium | reverse complement strand
TTGCACCGGATAATGGTGTTCTTTCGTATGTTTTACAAAAAGAGCGAAGTGTCGTTATACGCGAAATAACGAATAAGAAATATTTTCTACAAAAGCTTAGTAATACATTTCACGGAAGAGATGTTTTTGCTCCTGTTGCAGTACACCTGTGTAGGGACACGGCGTGCCGTGTCCCTACCGTGTATAAACAATTGGGCACTGTTTGCAAAACCCCTTTGCTGTTGCCGCTATGCGTACCGTCAAAAACAAAGAATACTATCAAGGGAACCATGATTCATATTGATCATTTTGGCAATATCATTACCAATATTACAGCTAAAGAAGTTCGGGGATGGCGCTCTGTCATTACGACCATTAAGAATAAAGAAATTCACGGTTTGTCTTCTTCCTACGCATCAGTAGCAAAGGGGAAACTCCTTGTCATTGAGGGGAGCACCGGTTTTTTTGAAATTGCACGGCGGGAGGGTTCTGCGGCTCACTTTTTGAAAGTGCAGAAGGGGACAAAAATTATGATGAGGAGAACGGATAATGTCTAAACCATTTGAAAAAGTAAACTCACACGAAGTATACCATGGAAAAGTTCTTAACGTGCGCGTTGATACGGTGCGTTATAACGAAAAAGATATCAAGTGGGAAATTGTAGAGATGGGCAGTGCCGTTGTTGTGATGCCCCTTATTGAAGAGGATAAATTCGTGATGATACATCAGTATCGCTATGTAACCGGTAAATTTATCTGGGAATTTCCCGCGGGACGGGCACATGACAATGAGCAATTAGAATTGTGTGCGCAGCGTGAGCTTGCAGAGGAGTGTGGCTATCGGGCACGGCAATTTAAAAAGGTATTAACCTATTATCCATCGCCGGGTGTGATGACCGAGGTCATGCATCTTTTTATTGCCCATGATTTATATGAATCACATACCGCTCAGCCGGATGATGATGAAATTATTCGAACCGAAGTTTTAGATGCGGCCACGATTGACACCATGATACAAAAGGGTGAAATTCAGGACGCGAAAACCATTCTGGCCTTTTATTACTGGCAGCTCCATAAAGAGGAATTAAAGGCACATTTCCTTCCTAAAGCCAAATAACGTACCGTAACATCTTTTCCTGTATGAAATATAATTAATGCGAAACAACTTATTTTACTAACTTTATAAAGCGACTTTTTAAAGAATGTATCGTAACTTATTTAAAAACAACAGGTTATGACTTGACAAGACTCTTTTTATATGCTATTTTTTAAACATAAAAGAAAGAGGGTGATGACATGCGTGTTGAGAGGGAAAGCTCCAATGTCAGTAAAGTAGCAGAGGAAACTGCATTGTCACCCAACAATATGAGCAAGGCGCGTGAAATCATACAAATAATAAAAGACCTTTTGAGAAGCAAGTTGCACCGTGGCTATTACGGTAAAATAGAGATCGGTTGTTATATCCATGACGGTTCGATTCAAAGTATAGAGAAAAAAGAAGTCGAGAAGATAATTCATTAAAAAGATAACGGGTATCTGAAGAGCCTGACGAATGGTATCACGATGAGCTCGTTTGTAGTATACCACTACAAACGAGCTCTTTTTTTATAGTTATTTTTCAGTACCGATAAAAGTGCATTACGCACTGCGTTAGAGAGTAACCCATTGATAGCACTCTAACGGGGTAAACTAGTCGTGAGGCTGGGGCACAAAGTTACGGCTGTTTAAAAGAACAGGGCCGAGCGTACCGAACACGAAGCTCTATATACGGCTTGTTTGGTGCGCTATTTTTTTACTTTTATAGTTAGCAAATTTAGAAAGCTTTATAAACATATTAATAAATATACACAAGGAGGTTTTCAATGAGAACTTCAAAACTCTTAAAAATTATTTCAGTTACCGTGTGTATTATTTTTACGTGGAATCAAATTGTTGCAGCAGGGGATGTCTATAGAATACAAATACCCGAAGAGATAGGCACGGTCACTGCACGCTACAAGGGCGGGAATGACGAGACTGTTGTCATTGTGCAAGATGCACACACCTCAGCCGAAGCACAGAAGAATATATCCGACATCATTTCATATGTGACAACCGAATATGAGATCGATCTCATTAATATTGAAGGGGCCGCCGATAAGGTTGATGTAGGATTTTATCGTCACTATCCGAATAAAAAAGTATTACAGAACGTTTCTTGTCAAATGCTTAATAAAGGGATCATTACCGGTTCTGAACATGCTGCGATAAACAGCGAGGTAGAACTGAACGTGCATGGTGTAGAAAACAGGAAAGAATATCTTCGGAATTTGTCCGCATGCACCAAAGTTTTAGAAAAAAAGGATGCATTCGTACAGGCAATAAATGAGGTGTGTGTGTTATTAGAAAAGGCAAAGAGCCGTTATTATCAAAAAAAGCTTTTCGATTTTGATACTGTCCTTTCCGAATATCATAACGGAGGACTATCGCTGGTTGATTTTCTGCAGTCTCTTTTTGCGCTCTGCGGTGAAATACATTTTACTATAGATCCTGAGACGTATGTCTACACGACCTATTTTTGTGAGATGGCCAATGCAGGTGAAGACGATGTCGCGAAGGCTCATATGATTGACTACGGAGCATTAATGGAAGAGGTGGAAGAGCTGAGTTTTACTATTGAAAAGAAGCTCGCTCAGAGTGATCATGAGCAGGAATTAATAACGCTTAGTCGGCACATGCACATTCTTAGCAGAATGGTACAGCTTCGGGCATTACCTGCTGATATCGTATATTTCCATAACGAAAAAGATAGCCTTACCTCGGCATATCTTTTAAATGCGTTTGCGTCCATTGGCATTGAGCAACCCGATGTAATTGATTCTCTTGATGAATTAATCGCGCAGATCGATTCATTTTATGCCATTGCTGATGGACGAAGCGCTATCCTCATTGACAATACGATACAGAATATGAAAATGTCAAAAGAAGAAAACGCACTGCTCGTCACGGGCGGTTTTCATACCAAAGAAATAGAGTCACTCTTACAAGAAAAGGATATGTCATATGTGGTTGTTAATCCCACCGTAACCAGCCTCAATGAGACCATTCCGTACGATGCTCTTATGATGGGAACGAGAAGCTTTTATGAGACTCTTCTCGAGAGTGCCTGTAGTACGCTGCAACGCGTTATTGTATCTGCACCACTCACGGATAAAATTATTACGCTTATTACTGAAGCAAAGTTTATGGTTGCTGCACAGGTTGCGGAATTAGATGAACGAATCAAGAATCTCACCTCACATAAAGAGTTTACTGCAGTTGTCAACGCGGTGCGGGATGATTTAACCGATGCTGGATACGACCTGTCGCGCATTAATGTCGAGCATGTTGTTATTGATGCCATTAAGCAGTATGCCGTTAGTTTGAATGATACGATCGTTGAAATGAGTACAGACGACTTATTTGAGGTCTCACCGCCCAAACACGACGCAGCGATCCGAGAAAATATTTTTAAGAATTTGAAGATTGAGGATCTTGATGGAAAAATAGCAGCATCGATTCAAGATCTTTCTACTGAAACATTGACATCGCTCAATGAAGTAATCAGAGATGCGAACGATCGCGTATCCGAACGAATCTCAGAAACGGACCCTAAAGGAATAAAAGATTCGTTAACGGATACACAAATGGGAAAAGGTGAAGAGGGTAGCTCTGTCATTACCATAATGGCCACCCTGGCAGCTATCCTTTCACTGATTCCCGTATTGGTTACTGGTACGTGGGGGAGCCCTGTACTTATCAGTAGTTTATTTTTTACAATTGCCATTGTGAGCAGCGAGATAAATATCAAAAAAGCATTTTCGGTGTTTTTATCAAGCGGTATTATCTTTCTATCAATACCGCAGGCATTCCTCGGTACCGTGAGTATCCCTTACCGATTAGTTGTAGCAGCTATTTTTGCAGAATCACTTTTCGTTAGTTGTGGATGGAAACCTTTAAATTCCACATCCTATCAACCTCCGTACGATTTTCTTGAACAGACTAATTTTCCCAGCATCGATACCGATCTGTATGGCTATGAGACCGTTTTTCAGTTATCCGACGGATGTGAACGAACTCTACGCTTTGATTATGGTCATGTTGGCAATGATTCAACCGTTTTCATAGACAATGCTGACGGGGATGTACTCATTGAAGCAATTATAGCAGGACGGGTAACGGGTAGCGTCGTGCTCTATTATATCAATGACATTCCGTATGCATTTTTTCCGACTCATGCCGATGGTCAAGGCGGGGAGAATCATACGCTGAAATATTACCTGTTTAATTTATCGACCGGCGAGTATGCAACGAATACGGCATTTGTTCCCAGTGGCGATAATTGGAATCCCGTCCGCAAAATAGAACGTGATAATGGCAGTGTGATAACAATTAACCCAACCCACTCGGTTTTCATCAAAAAAGCAAATGGTGATAGCATAGAAGTAATTGTCGAAGGAAGTATATATACCAGTGCTGCATTTATGGCGAACGAGAAGGATTTAGTGATTGTCGGTATCGACAGATCGGAACTTATTATCTACGTTATTAACACTGAAACAGGAAAGACGTTTGAGTATGATTATAGTGGCGAACAAGACGACGAGGAATATCCGGAGGTGGTTCAAGAACTCAGCGGCCCTATCACTGAGGATACCACCTTAGGCATAGAAGGTGGGCAGATTACATATACCATCACCGATGATGTTATCGTAGAAAATGGCGTTACTCTAACGATTCTGCCAGGAGTAACACTTACGTTTGCAGCAGGAAAAAAGTTAATTGTAGGATCACAACAAGGAGTGCAGGCAGCCCCTGTTCAATCTACTCAAAGTCGTGCAATGGTATCAAGCGTCTCAGAACCAAGCCGGTCGCAAGGAACACAATTAATTATACAAGGAACACAATCAAATCCAGTTGTATTAACCGGTGAAAATGGAGCACTATGGGGTGGCATTGAAAGTGCATGGTCAAATGTGGAATTACATCATGTAACTATTACTCAAGCACAATGTGCTCTAACAGCTCTCTATTCGAAAGGAACTAATCATTTTCAGTTGTTTAATTGTGACCTTCATAATAATAAAGAGGTATTTCGCGGAGGAGCGAAACTGACAATTAAAGATAGTGCAATTCATGATAATGAAAGTTTAATTAATATTCAAGGGGGGTATGAAAATACAGCAGCACTTGTCCTTGAAGGTAATACGATGAGAAATAATGGTACGTATGAAGGACAAGTATACAGTGTTTATGGTTGGTCTGACTCACGAACGCCGCTTCCGATAACACTTAAAAATAATCATATCGAAAATTCTGGGGAATTTCAATTTCTTGGATTACATCATTATGTCATCGCAGAAGGAAATGTTTTTATACGCGGTGAAAATCAAAATTTTGCTCTTCATGCGGCGAGTTACGAATGTAAAAATAATGAGTTTAATGGATGGCGCAATTCGCTTGTTACTATTGATGATAGTGGTAGCACACATCGCTATACAAAGATACTTGAGGGGAATACGTACAAAGTCGATGGGGTTATTTGTCCAGACGGTGATATACAGGTTCTTGATACACGGAACAGTAGCGTTAGTATTCAAGAAGGGGATTATAAGTATGTTGTGACAAAAGATTATGAGTTTATTGCTGTTGATTTAAAACGAGGGAAAATTATTTATCGGACTCCTGTTGAAGCGAGTCCTGGCCCGTATGCCCCTTCTTTAGAATTACAAAATGGAACAATCATTTATCATTACAGTGTGTGGCTTCCGGATCAAACAGGGGAGCAGAGAGAACAAGAGATATCATTGGCCAGTACGGAACTCAGCGGATCTATTACTGAAGATACCACCTTGCAAACCGGCGTCACGTATACCGTAACTGATGACCTCACGGTTGAGAGCGGGATTACACTTACGATTCCTGAAGGGGTGAGGCTGACGTTTGTAGAAGGCAAGAAACTTATCGTGAACGGGAACATTTCAGTGCAAGGGACTGAGGAACAGCCGGTTGCATTTACTGCCTCGGATACTTCAAAGAAGTGGGGAGGGATTATTCTCGTGAATGGGGAACTGAGCATGCAGCATGCTTCACTTTCATACGCAGACCGGCTCTTTTTTAGTGAATATGGAAATGGTAATAATATAATTACGCTTGCTCATTGTCATATTCATCATAATAATGATCTTATGAAATTATACATACGTACCCTGCTGCGGGTCAGCGATAGTATTATAGAAGATAATCAAGGCGTCATAGCATTGTCTGCTCCGGCTTATGAGCGGTCAGTTGAATTTAGCGGATGTATGTTTTTGAACAATCCGGGTATAGCAGACGAATACTCTTATTCAGGATTGATGTATTTTATTATTATCAACTATTCGGGAATTCGCGCACGATTTATCAACAACACCTTTACGGCGTGCGGCGCTGTTCATGCGATAGATCCTGCCACGTACCTTACCTTTGAAGGCAATACTTTTCACCGTGCAGCAGAACAACAATATGCATTATATGCAGCACAATATTACGTTCACCACAATCGCTTTATTGGTTGGAAAAATTCCCTGGTAGCGATAAAACTTTATCAGTATGGATGGATATCTACAGGAGGCGCACAAGTAGGCGTGTCGGATAATAGCTATCAAATTGGTAATGTGGTATATGATAACGGAGACATACCACTATTTTATTTTGAGGACGAAGGGTACATAAATATGTCGCATTACACTGAAACGTCTGATGGTTATATCATTGCGTTAACGTCAGACTACAAAATTATTGTGTATGACCTTTTAAAGGATGCAATTATTTTCAGTCAGCAGGTTGAGGAAAGCGATATTAACATTACAGATAATAAATGGCCTCATTATAGCATTGATAGCACAGATCGCATTACGTATACCTATTACAGAAATGGGGAAGAGTTGACCACCACTATACAAATTCCTTATCATGATACATTATCAGGTGAAATTACTTCCTATCATCAATTAATAGAAGGCAGGCATTATAAGTTAGAAGGGGAGCTCATCATTCGTGCAGGGGGGACATTATACATCCCTGCAACGACGTGGATTGAAGCAGCGGAGGGGGCAACAATTACCGTTGAAGGTACTTTGGAGACGGCTTATTATCCGTATCCCTGGGCATCACGAACAGTTTTTTTTACCGGCATTGACGGAGCGGAATGGGGAGGGATACGGAATCTTAACGGCATGGTCAACCTTAATGATTGCGTTATTGAAGGAGCGACCGTGGCATTTACCGATCATTATGAAGGGACAGTACAACTCAAGAACGTTGAACTCCGTAATAATACACTCATTTATCAAGGGAAGGGAACATTATCCATTGATAACAGTGATATCCATCATAATGCTTCCGGATTTACTATTAATTCGAGTGGTACGCTGAACTTAATCAGTAATGATATCTATGACAATAACAGTGCGGTGCCGTTTATTAAAGGCACGTCACTTTTTAGGCAGGGAAAGACAACATTGTTTGTTGAGGACAATCTCTATCGTAATTCCGGTATGATCGAGTGGTTAGGGGATGATATTGATGTCGAGATCGGTGCCAATACGTTTGGACGTGCTCTAGCACAAGGCGTGATTCTTTCCGTGGAGAAAACAAATGGACAGATAATAATAGAAGATAATGTTTTTTGGGGATGGGCTAATGAAGCCGAGGCGCTCACTTCAGAAAGTGCTGATAGTGTTACGAACAATACGTATCCACAGGTTACCCTTACCTACACCGATTATGAATTTTCAGTTGATATACCGACCAATAGTGTTGTTATGAAAAATGTACAGACTGGGACTGTTGAAACTCTGTATGAATTTAGCTATAGTGAACCATCGCACAAGGATGTGTCCTATACCCTTTCCTTTTTTCAAGGAAAATTAAAACTTAAGCGAGTTCGGAGCAATGTACCGTATGGAGCTTACACAAAGGATGATGTTGATATTATAAGTATTGATGTCCCCATTGATATTCCCGACGACCTTCTGACTCTCAACAACGATTATGTGATTACATATACTGATAGAGTCAGTGATCAGTGGGGTGGCGACGCAGTGGTGGAGATCAGTGATCATCAAGGAAATCTTCTGGGAAAAGTTCATTTTTATCATGAACGCTATTATGGTATGTGTGCACGGATTGAGGATGGTTTATTAAAACTTGAATATCCTCATTGGGGATGGTCTCACCAAGTAGGTACTGTATATGGCGGCTACACGATCAGTTTCGACATAGAAGAAATAGTAGCTATGAATAGTACTACACTTAACGAGGATATCAGTATTACCTATGGTGATCATTTATTTCTTTATGACCCGGACTATCATAAATTAATGATGGTGAATACCATTACCGATGAACGGATAATACTTGTTGATTATAAATGGAATTATACGTCGAAGAACGTAGCAGCGGCAGAGGCCTATGATCTCTATATTATGAATGGCGGCTTAAATGTAATCCATTATCATGACGGGCGAAGATGGACTGAATGGATTAGTATAAAGTTGATTGATTCCGGCGATTTTGTATATGAATATAATGATTATTCATTGTACTATAGAAACGATAAACTTATTATTTATGATAGTGATGGTAATCTCGTACGCTCACTTGCGATTTCTCATGAGCGGTTTGACTCTCTGCGATTTCAGGTTGTTGATGATATACTTCACATTATAAATTATACCTCGGATGTTACTATTCAATACAATTTTGATGATGTGGTATCAGGTGTTGATCCACTTAATAATTTGCTTAGTCGTTTGCAATATGGTGGATATCTTTTTGAATATGATTCTGTGTCGTGTGAGCTTAGTCGAATTCATATTGAAAGCGGGACTCGTGAAGTAGTGGGAAAATATCGTTACTATCGTAACTCAGGGGATCTCGTATATTATCTGAGTATTGAAGACAATGCGTTATGCATTAAGTATTATTATGATGGGGTGCGCACTCATACAATAGTTTATGAGAACATTGATGCTCTGGTAGAAGAGGTTTACCCTCCTGAAGCAATTACCGTATTGGATATCGATGATGATGGTGTTTCTTTTCGTGGATATCGATTCGAATATAATGCATCGGACGATACTGTTATTCAAATTGATCTGGAAAACGGAACGCAAACCGTCATTACCGAGAACATTATGAGTGATCTGCCCGAAGGAACAAGGTTTGAAAGTATCTATATTGCGGATGGAGAACTGGTGTTCCGCTATTGGTATGCAGATAGCTCGGGGATGAGGGGTATAATTCTTGCGGAGAATATTTACACCCTTTTAGATGATTATGAGCCGGATGGTGATTCTGCGGTAGGGAATATTCTCACGGACTTAATAACTCTTACTGGTAATGAGTACAGTGCGATTCCTGCTCAAGATAGTATGAGTCCTTATACGGACACAGATACGTATCGTATAGATTCGTTCCCATCTCTGATAAATGGCAGTGTTCTCATTCAAACACCATTTGAAGATAGGTTTACCAGACAACAGGGTCCTCCGCAGGGTGCACATCCGGTTGCACAATTTGTTGCTGCAACCGATGCAACCGTCTATGTTGCGTTTGACAGAAATACAAATACAGGGCTTTATTCCTATCCCGAAACCCTCTTTTATCCTGGATTCCTTCCAACATGGCTTGAGAGTTATGAAGATACTGGAGAAATAGTGAGCATTGTTGCCGGAGATGGGACAGTGAGCGAGCTGGCACTTTTTAAAAAGGATGTTAATATCGGCGAGATTGTTGAACTCGGACAAACGCAGATTTCACGAATAGGCGGTAACCGTCAATTAAAGTACGTTGCGTATTTCGTCTTTGTACAAAACCGTGAGGGTGGTGTTGCTATGCTTGAAGCCGAAGAATCGGACGAGTCGATTGTTGCGGATGCGCATGAGATGGTAGCGCTTAGTTCTCATAAACAGATTGATGAGAACATAGATCAAACAAGAGGACAAAAGACAACGGTATCAATGGTGCATGCAGATGGTAAGGTCATTACTATTCCCGGCCTTGAGTTTGCTGGCATTGCAGCACTGATGAAAGCAAGGCAAAAAAAGAAGGAAAAATCAAAAGAGGATGAGATGATCGAGGGGAAGTTAGTCTTGATGGCATCATTAGACGTACTCTTTAAATCGGAAATGATTAGAGAAGACGAAAAAGGGAATCTGTCGATTGATCTTAATGGTGGTGATCTTAAAACCTATGTAGAAGTCATTAATGCTGAATTTGAAGCGATTGAGCAGAAAACCCCGGATGGCTTATATCGGATTATTCATGCGGGCAGTAGAAATATCATGAAGGTTAAGAAGTTGTTAAAAAAGATAGGCCTTAAACGGTTCATGGTCATTAATGATGAACTGAACGATGTTGACACTATTTTAAAGCGTCTTAACATACAGCGGGAAGATTTGATGCTTTATGATACTGATGAAGAATCTCAGCGAAGATATCGTGGCCTTCGTTTCGGTTATTTGACTGAGTATTATGATCAAGCGGGAAATCATACCCCCAGCGCTCGGTATTTTTCCCGTGCCGGGATAACCGTTGCACAAGGTGATCCTGACTATGTTATTGGTGGGTTAGGAATTCTTTTAACGCACCTTCTTGATGGCATTCTTACCCAGACCCAAAATGGCATAAAGCCTGACATAGCATTAGATGAGACAATGAGAGAACTCTTAAGTGGAGCCGTTGGAAGGCATAAATTGCTACGACTGGTTACCAGTGCTGCATAATAGTAATGTTAAACCTAATTCGGCCAATTCGTCAGACGTCTGACGAATTGGCCTTGTCACTTGGATTAAGTTAACACTATTAAAATAAATGAGTTACGAAAAATATTTAAGAAATTTCACTTAAAATAAGTCACCCCCCTTGACAAAATGAAAATTGGCGGGTAGATTTTAACCGGTCATAAAAATGTAGATAGCCGAGGTGAGAAGAGAAGCATGGTGCTAATCTTCCTATCTCGGCTATTTTTGTTTCAGGATGAACAATCCGCCAAAGTTGACAGGATGTCAACGCATTTGGGGCGGATAAAGGATGAAACAACCTATCGATCTTTTAGATTGAGACAAAAATGATAATCGGTATCCCGATTAGACAATACGTTGACTGCTGTCTAACGGGATAAATTCGCAGACGGCCTAACGGCCTATAATTTACGTCGTCATAGTGACTCCGTAAATTATCTGCTCATTTAAGGAGACGAAAAATGCGCTTTTTACCAATTATTAATGTGTACTTGGGATTTTGGAAACCATTAATTATTAACTGTATTAGAAATTCACAATGGTACAGTCGGAAGTGATATTGATGTACATGGATAACATGATGTCTGACTAGGATGGTCAGGCAACCAAGGAGTGGTAGAGATGATAATAGGGATAGATGCAATAACAAGTGAAAATCAGCAAGCCGTTTATAACGCAGTTGCTACAGTGGAAACATCACTCACGCAGTTAGAAAATGCCCTTCGCGGCACTGCCAATACAACGGTTGTTAATGACCGCAAAAAAAAGGCCAATCCACCAACACATGAACAGTCATTAGCTCTTATCACCCCCTATGAACAGAATCTTTTCCTGAGTCGTTCTCGGCAGATGTCTCAAGTCAAAAAAGGCTCGTTTAGAATTAATGATACCGTTATTACGGTTGATCCATCCAAAGAAACATTTAACGATATTATCCATAAAATTACCGCATCCGCAGAAGGGGTAACTGCCAACTATGACGCTATGTCTAATCGGTTTGATATAACTGCAGATAAAAAAGATACTATTATTTCACTCACGAAAGATACGAGTAATTTTCTTATGGAAGCTAATATGAAGCCCGGTAGTTATCGGGGGACTACGGATGCGCCATTGTACCGTATTGCAGGAGGGGAGCGAAGCCGGCCGAATGTATATAACCAAATAGAGAGTGTGAGCGATTCATTCAATAGCATGTTCAACAGTGCGTTCATTCCCGACGCCATTAAGAATCCGTTCAGAAATGATGCCATCATAGAAACAGTCAGAGAAAATATTGTTACCAGTCCTCAGCCTGAACGGTATTATTTGAATTGGGGGCTTGATATCAATTTTCACCCTGACCTTGATGAAACTATGAAGCCCATACGGGATTCGTTTTTTTCAACATTGGGAGGTAATTCTGAACCGGTGGTACGCTTTTTTACTGATACAGCAAAGGATAGCGGTTTGATTCAGCGGGCCTATAAGCCTATTAATGAGATTAACAATTATACGATTAATGAAACTGTTTAATTAACGAAGGAGGATGATATGGTAACGTCAGTATCGAATATTGTAAACTCAATAGCTTCAACATTGGGAAAAGACCTATGGACAGACTTTTTTTCATCAGGATTACCGCAACCACAACCGTATCGCAATGAACGCGCAGATAATGCGATACATTTACTCGGACGCATGGTACAGCGGAATGTAGATCTTTCTTTTGCCAACATAAAACTCCAGAATGATTCTCAGGTGATTGATACACGGGCATAACGGGGATGAAAAGTAAAACGAGTAGGACAAATGGAAAATAAAAAATTAACGGAGATAATCATATGAAAAGGAAAAGACAGAGTGATGAAAGGGACAAAGTGCAGGAACAGCTTTGCTATGACGTTATTAACGAGATGAAACAAATGGATCCCGAAGTCTTAATACAACTGCATGACAATGGCATGATGAATACGCTGCTGGTTAAAGAAATTTGGGATAGCTTACACGATGAGAAGGATTTCTAGTAAGAAGGCTTTTAAATTGCTACTATAGTAGACAAAAGAGAAACTATTTTATCGTAATCGTAAAAAGAAAGGTCAATTATGAATGCAATAAATGGGATTGAGTTAAAAGAACCGTGGCGCATTTTTCGTATTATGTCTGAATTTGTAGAAGGATTCGAACTTCTTGCTGATTTTCAACCAGCAGTTACTATTTTTGGCTCCGCACGAACAAAACCGGGCAATAAATATTATCGTCTCGCTGAAGAAACAGCTCGGTTGTTAGTTAAAAGTGGATTTAGCATTATTACCGGTGGCGGCCCCGGCATTATGGAGGCTTCGAATAAGGGAGCAAGTAAAGCAGGCGGCAATTCTGTGGGGTTAAATATTCAACTTCCTTCAGAACAGAAACCCAATCGTTTTATTAAAACAGTGCTCAATTTTCGATACTTTTTTTGCAGAAAAGTTATGTTTGTGAAATATGCAACCGCGTTTGTGTACTTCCCCGGTGGATTTGGCACCTTGGATGAATTTTTCGAAGCTATCACATTAGTACAAACGGATACCATCGGAAAGTTTCCTGTTGTGTTAGTCGGAAGTGAATATTGGAAAGGACTCATTGAGTGGTTGACGGAGAAAGTATTGGTTGGTAAGAATATTAACAAAGAGGATCTATCAATTTATAAAATTGTTGATACACCAGCAGATGCCGTTGCGCTTATCAATGATTTTTATTATGGTAAAAAGAAAAGCAAGAACAAAAAGAAGAAATGAAAGCTGTTATGATAAGACATACATCATTGTATAAAAAATGGTTAATCGTTTGTTTGATAGGGATTGTATGGCAGAACATTAATAGCCCTGTGTGTGCCGCTGGTACACTTACCGCTATACAACAATTTAAAGAGCTGCTGCAGGAGCATAAAATACGTTTTATGCAGTGCCGTGATGAATTGCATACATTGCACACGAGTAAAAATGTTGTTGCCATTCGCGATAAAAAGATCGAACTTTATTCGATAATGATTCAAACACTTGAAGAAAAACGAAATCTATTTCAAACAGCAATTAATGCTTTACGAGCAAAATACGAGAATCTTAAAACAAAGGAATCCTTAGTTGACACCGTCGAGGCCCTGCATAAAAGGATTGTGTTATATGAAAATGCGATTAATTCGGTTTCACAACACATCGAACGATACAATCGTAGAAAACGCATGCTTGTTAAAAAAGACAGGGTAAGACAAGCAGCGAGTGTGTCTCGGGGAGAAATCGAAGCGGAAAAAGAATCGGTCATTGTAGTGCTTAAACAAATTCTTGCACGGCAGTCGAATTTGCGCGCGGGTGGAGCGAGTCCTAATGAAATCATACGTATCGATCAAAAGATCGATATTCTCTTTAATGAATTGTCAGCACTTAATACCAAATTAGAATTTTCAGAAGAGGAGTCGCGGAAAGAAATAGCAGAGATCATGAAGAATATCGATCAGTTTGTGGATTTAGATAGTGAAAGACGCAGACGGAATACAACTCAAAAATATCAATATCGTCATGAAGAGAAGAGGACAAAAGAAGCTATTGATCTGCGCGTGAGTACTCACCGCAGTGAAGCTAAAAAGAATTTATATCGCACTGACGAAATAAAATTTGACCACCGCCTTGACGCGGTTATACAAAAGAAAGTCAAAAAACCAGATACAACAGTAGAAACAAGTATTGGTAATAGTTACGAAATAGAAGGATAACAGAAAAATAAAAAAAGGGGGCGGGAGAAAAAATGGATATAACAACCCTTATTGGTATTATAGCGGGATTTGCACTGATTGTTACCGCCATATTTATTGGTGGTGGGGGTACAACATTTATTCATCTTCCATCATTTATGATAACTATTGGCGGGATGGTGTGTGCTACTTTGATTAATTTTCCCAAAGATAAATTATTGCTTACGGGAAAAGTTATCAGAACGGTTATTTTACACAAACTTCCTTCTCCTGACGATATTATTGAAAAGATTGTACTCTTTATTCGCATTGCCCATAAAGACGGCATTTTAGAGCTGGATAAACATTTTAAAACAATCGATTATTTCTTTTTTAGAAAAGGGATTCGATTAGCAATTGATGGGGTGCGGGCTGATGTGATTGCCGACATCCTTAATAAGGAGCTTATGGTATCGATTGAGCGGCATAAGGTTGGCTATAAAATACTCAGAGCGATGGGGGCCTATGCACCGGCTTTTGGTATGATTGGAACGTTAATCGGTCTTATTCAGATGCTGCGTACGCTTGAGGATCCCTCTCAAATTGGCAGTGGTATGGCGCTGGCTCTTTTGACAACATTTTATGGTGCGCTCATGGCGAACTTAGTTTTTCTTCCTATGGCAGGAAAAGTAAAAGAACGCACCGAAGAGGAAAAACTTCTTCGTATGCTGATCATCGAAGGGATCAGTGCGATGTTATCAGAAGAAAGCCCCCGTATTATAGAAGAACGGCTTCTTATCTTTCTTAATCCGGTCGATCGCCAAGTGTTTTTGAATAAGAGGCGAAAAGGATTATATGACACATGAAGAAATAAATTTTATTGACGATTTTGAAGAAGAGGGAGAGGATGATGTAAGTTCTGCGTGGATCGTCATGTTTGGTGATAGTATGTCGCTCCTTCTTACTTTTTTTGTTCTTCTCATATCTTTTTCTCTTTTTTCCTATGGCAGTGTTACTACTCAGATGAGATCACTGAGTGAATTTCTTGGTGGTGGTGAAAGAAGAGGAGAACAGACAATCAGAAAAAGCATTAATGTTTCAAAAAAAAAGTTAGAAGTCGATGATGATATGAAAAGCGTGCAGCTTGCTGACGCATCTTTTTTTGTCAAAAACAAAAAAAAAGGCATCGATGATGACATCAATAAATTTCAGAAAATGAATAAAGAAATTGCTGAACGCGTGAAGGAATTCATTAAAGAAAATCCCGCTTTGTTAAGCGTCTTAATTCAAAAGAAACTTGCTGATCAGGTAAAAACGTTCAGAATAAACAGTGATGAGGAAACCGACACGTTGCCGCTCAATTATACACAGATTGAACTTTCTCTACAGAATTTAGGACATTTCATTCAGTCTGAAGGGCTTCATACGATGACTGATTTTAAAAGAAAACCGAACGGGGAAATAATGATTGAAATTGACTGTTCGGCACTTTTTCAGGAAGAAACGGACACGCTTAACCCTGAGAGTGAATTATTGCTCATGCATATTGCGACTATATTGAAGCATATTCCCAATAGGGTGACGGTTGAAAATTTCGAAAAAAATACTTCACACTATGATATTACACAGGGAACCAAAAGTCACGAATGGGCAACCATGTTTTCTCGCGCAGAAAAAATTATTCATTTTCTTGTTTTTTCTGATAGTAGTATCGATGAGAGCAGATTCTGTATCCTTACGAAGGATAATACGAAGCAGGGTAAAGGGGTGCTTGAGACAAATACGTATGAAAGAAGTATTGGCATCACGATTTTGCCTATATACAACTAAAAGGATTATTAAATAATTAACAGTATTGTGCAACGATCAAAGACAAGACGGACTGATAGTTATGTCACCCTATAGTAAGAAACGACGAATTGCGAAATCGAATATAGAACAGCACGCATCACTGGAAATTGAGTCAGACGCCGGTGGTATTGCGTCAATGCAGCTCTACGCATCTATTATGACGATTCTTATGACTTTTTTTATTGTTATTTATACGCAATGTAATCACTCACAAACAAAATTTAAATTGGCACAATCATCATTAAATCGTGCTTTTCAAACCGTTGGCTTAACCGGTTCTAAAGACATTATTTCACTTATCCAATCAAAAAAATCGCCGCTTGGAAAAGATGCCGAAGATCCAAATCGGGACTTAGTCATGTCCATTACTGAAATTGCTTCAGCGCTTGAAGAAGATTTTATGGGATGTAGTGTAGATTTACAACGATTTGAAACAACTATTATTATTCCTGAAGGGAAGCTTTTTAAAGGGGAGGATGTAACTCTCGGGAAGGAAGCGCGGCAGATTTTAAATAATATAATTGCGTATATTAAAAAAGATATCTATTCACAGATTGTTATTAGTGGCCATTATAATAGTACCATGATCGATGAAAGGACAGTAGAGTCAAATCGACGAGATTGGATGGTTTCCTCTTTGCGTGCAATTACTGTTGCACAATATTTTGCTAAAAAGGATCTTGAGGATAAGTCAATGCTTGCCATTGGCTATGGCAATCATCATCCTATTGCGCATGACCCCTATTCGGATGCCCTCGTTACTGATATAGAACAAAACAATCGCATTGAAATTGTGATTCAAAAGCCTACTATTGATTCCGAAGATGACTTTGAATTAGTCGTATCGTAATTAATGCTGTATGCGTTTTGTGTTGTCCGTTGACATATGCGCCGCGCATGTTATAATACCCGTCAAAAGTTGACCTCGAAAAAAAATGAGTTCTATTAACGTAATAAAAGTACGTAGGGATATATGTTCAGTGAGTTAACCATTTTAATGCTAACGGCAGTATCGATAGCTTTTTTGCATACCCTCTTTGGACCAGACCATTATGTTCCCTTTATTGTTATGTCAAAGGCTCGAAAGTGGTCATATGTAAAAACGTTAAGTATTACGGTTATCTGTGGCCTTGGACATGTGGGAAGTTCTATTGTCCTGGGGCTGGTAGGGGTAGGATTAGGTGTGACCGTAACGAAACTGGAACTATTTGAATCGATGCGGGGTAATTGGGCCGCGTGGGGACTTATTGCATTTGGCCTTGTATATTTTATTTACGGTATTCGTGCTGCTTTTAAAAATAAGCCGCATACTCATGGGCATGATCACAGTAGCGGAGAGAAGCATCTTCATGGTCATACTCATTATGGTGAACACACGCACGTGCATGAGGCAGGAGCTTTATCACAGTATGTACCGTGGACACTATTTGTCATTTTTATTCTTGGACCGTGCGAGCCATTAATTCCTTTATTAATGTACCCCGCAGCAAAGTACAATTTTTTTGCAGTGGCTATGGTAACCGGCATATTCAGTCTGATAACCATTGCAACAATGGTGGGAATCGTAACTGTTTCCGCTTTTGGTTTAAAAAGCTTGTCTATTCGACCATTTGAACGTTACGCACATGCAGCAGCGGGTTTTGCGTTACTCCTGTGTGGCTGTGCCATTCAGTTTTTAGGCCTCTAAGATATTATTTTTTTATTGACAGAATAAAAAAAATTGATATGATATTGTTCGATATTTCACGATTTAACACCGTATGAATAATATATCAAAAAAAACGATTTCACGTGTTCTTTTATATATCCGAACATTAGAGACGCTCATCATTGAAGAACGTTTTTTTGTTTCATCAAAAGAACTCGCTCAGATTACCGGTATATCAGATGTAAAGATTCGCAAGGACATTACCCATTTTGGTAAAGTGGGCAAACCGCGCGTAGGGTATAATGCACTGAAATTAAAACAAGTCCTTGAAAATTTTTTACTTCACAAAAAAGTCATTCGAGTTGTATTGTTCGGTGCGGGGAATTTAGGTACCGCAATTATTAAATATCCCGGTTTTCGAAAAGGTAAGCTAAAGATTGTCGCCGCTTTTGATAAAAGTAAGCGAACGATAGGGAAGACCATTAATGGGGTTACCATTTATTCCGTTAAACGGGCACCGGAGATTATTAGGAAGTATAAAGGAGACATTGGCATTATTGCTGTCCCTGAGGAAGCAGCTCAGAAAGTTGCCGACACTATAGTGCGGTCGGGGCTGACAGGGATCGTCAATTTTTCGCCGACAACGATAAATGTTCCTGAAAACGTACTGGTCAAAAACATTGATTTATCAATAACATTTTTATCTTTATATTGTAACGCAAAAAGATAGATTTTTTAAAAAAACATAAATAGATGCGTTGTAAGACGCGTAACGTAGGTCACATATTTAACCGTGAATTATTTTTTATCAAGTAGAAATATCGTATCTCTCTTAAACATTTTACGTAGAACGTATAATGTGTATGTCCCCATCGGAAAAGGGAACCAGCGTTTTTATAAAAAGAATCCCACATCGACTGATAATATTATTATCGGTGAAGTACGGCCGTTTGAACCACTCAAATCTTTTTACTCCCATGCCCGAGAAGTCGTTGCTGAAGGTTTTAGAAGTGATCTTGTTCATGCTGATGATAAGCCATCGGCCATTGTTGGGGTTAAGGCATGTGATTTAAAGGGATTTAAGATTCAAGACCATGTTTTTCAAAGTCACAATTTTGCTGACCCGTTCTATATTAAAAATCGCGAAGAAAATCTCATTATTAGTGCGGACTGTACCAGTGTTCTCGATACCTGTTTTTGCCTTTCAGTTGACGTCAAACCCTTTCCTCAAGAAAATTTCGACCTTAATCTTTCAGAAATAAGCGGTGGTTTTCTTGTAGAAATAGGATCTCCGAAAGGACGTGAACTTGTTGAACAAAATATGACCCTTTTCCAAGCGGCAAATGATGCTTTCGTAAAATCGGTAAAGAAAAATAGAATGCATATAATAGAAGAGATAGAGAACAATATTAAAAACAATCATGTGCCTCATCAGGATGATTTTAAGGATATGATAGAAAAAAAATATGAATCTGAATTGTGGAAACGTGAGGCTGAGACCTGTGTTGAATGTGCCTCATGTAATGCAATCTGTCCGACCTGTCATTGTTTTTTTCTCTATGACCAAAAAAATGAAGATGAGATGAAACGTTTACGTATGTGGGATTCATGCATGGTGAAAGATTTTGCGCGAGTTGCCGGCGGCGCGAATCCGCACAAACGATTATGGATGCGACTGCGGAATAGATTTGAAAAAAAGTTTGACTATTTTCCCAAAGTAGCCGGGGTCTATGCCTGTACTGGTTGTGGTCGCTGTATTTCAGGATGCCCGGCAAAAATTGATATCAGGAAGGTTTTAAAAGAGCTCGTAACCGATGAGTAAACATTGTACTAATCCTTATAGACCGATTGAAACAACGGTGATTGACGTTGTGACGGAGAGTCCAACGATTAAAACGATCCGACTTAAGCCGAGTGAGCAGATTACGTTTGAAACGGGGCAGTTCATAGCATTAACTATTCCGGGTATTGGGGAAGCACCGTTTACCCCATCATCTCGTCCATCCGTAAAAGATACAATGGACATCACGGTTATGAAAGTTGGTAAGGTTACTGATAAGATTCATGAATTAAAAAAGGGGGACATTGTCGGGTTACGAGGACCACTCGGTACCGGCTATCCAGTAGATACGTTTAAAGACAAAGAAATATTAGTTGTTGGCGGTGGTGTTGGTCTTGCTCCTTTAAGAAGTTTAATGTATGCATTATTTGACCGTTCTCAGGAATTCAAAAAAATAATATTTCGCGGTGGCTGTAAAACACCAAGTGATATCATTTATCAGGATGAAATTGCCGGATGGGAAAAAAGGAAGGATCTTGATCTACGACTGACCGTTGATGTGGGTGATAAAGCATGGAAGGGGCATGTCGGCCTCGTGACGACTATTTTAGATGGTATCGATATAGACCATAGAAATAGTATTGGTGTGGTGTGTGGTCCACCGATTATGATGAAATTCGCGACTTTTAAACTTCTTGAATTAGGGTTTGGAGATGAAAATATTTATCTTTCAATGGAAAAAAATATGTCATGCGGTATCGGCAAATGTGGCCATTGTCGTTTAGGTATCTATTATTGTTGTCTTGATGGGCCCGTTTTTAGCTATGATAAAATTAAAGATTTCCCGGAAATTTGGGATTAATGTATGAGTAACAGCGCAGAACAATTACATAATCAAGAATTCAACCAGAACCCAACGCAGGGTGCGGATAAAAGATTGTATATCGATCTTGATATATGTGCTTCAGGACAGTGTGAAAAGTGCGTTATTGAATGTAGCTATTATTATCATCCTGACAATAATGGCATTGTATCGGTTGCAGAACTGGCAACCTATGCGCTTATCTGCCGCAGGTGTGAGGAGCCGCAGTGTGTTAATGCGTGTCCGGTCGAAGCACTTGAACAGCAGAAAGTGAAAGAAAATTTATTAATACGTCACAATATGCGCTGTGTTAGTTGTAAATCATGTTCTCATGCGTGTCCCTATGGATCGATCTATCCTGAACATGTACCTTCATTAATTCATAATTGTGACTTTTGTATAGATCGAAGAAATGAAAAAAAAGAACCGCTGTGTATAACAACCTGTCCGTATGGGGCACTCAGTTTAAAAAGTGGCAGTGCGAAGCGTGATGAAAATACCTTTTTAGTCGGTGATAATATGATTGTACATTCAACCCATTGGGAGCGAGAGAAGGCATGATGTACCTTGCGTATCTTTTCATTTTTGGTTTTCTGCTAACAGCGAGTCTTGGATTATTGGGAAGTTGGATTGATAGAAAAGTTACCGCCCGAGTTCAATATCGGGTTGGACCGCCACTCTTACAACCATTGACAGATATCATAAAGCTTTTAGGAAAAGAGACGCTGGTACCGCGTGGTGCGTCCAAGGCATCATTTTTTCTGGCTCCGGTGATGGGGCTCGCCAGTGTGATAGTAGTATCCACAATATTATGGTTAAATAATATCAATCCCTCCGAAGGTTTTTTGGGGGATATTATAGTGGTTATATATTTATTAACTATTCCTTCAATGAGTATTATTATGGGCGGTTTTGCATCTGGCAATCCCTATGCAAGTCTTGGGGCATCTCGGGAAATGAAGCTTGTATTAAGTTATGAACTTCCCTTTGTTCTTGCGGTATTAGTTCCGGTAATACATGCGCACTTTTCTATTAAACTTGGTGAGATTGTAACGTTTCAGGCAACAAATGGTATTATTATGAGTCATTGGTCAGGTGTTTTGGCTTTCATAGTGGTTATGTTATGCGTTCAGGCAAAACTTGCACTTGTTCCTTTTGATATGCCGGAAGCTGAAACAGAAATAATCGGTGGACCGTTAATTGAATATTCTGGTTCTGCGCTTGCACTCTACCGACTCATGAAAAACATGCTTTTATTTACCTTGCCTTTTTTTGTTATAATGTTATTTATGGGAGGGATAGTTGTTAACGGAGTACATCTTATCTATGGAATTTTAAAATATATTGGTGTAGTTGCATTGATAACCGTTATACGGAATACAAATCCGCGGGTACGAATCGATCAAGCAATAAGATTTTTTTGGGGACCAATGACGGTGATTGCAGTTATTGCGGTTGCCTTAGCCATGGTGGGGAAATAGTAATGAGCATGAAACTAAAAGCACTCTTAAAATCACCCTGGGTATTTCACCTTTCTACGGGGAGCTGTAACAATTGTGATATAGAAATACTCGATTGTCTTACCCCTCGGTTTGATATCGAACGGTTTGGCATGCTCCTAGTGGGAAGCATTAAACATGCTGATGTGCTTTTAGTTACTGGATCCTGTAATAGGATGTCGGCTGCAAAACTCAAAGGGTTATATGAACAGGTCCCCAAGCCTTGTCTGGTAGTCGCCATTGGTGAGTGTTCATTATCAAGAGGATTGTTTATTCAGAGTTATAATTGTCCACTGCCTTTAGATAAAATTATTCCGGTGGACGTTTACATTCCGGGCTGTCCGCCGAAACCTGAGGCTATTATTGCAGGGGTCGTAAAGTTGATTGAAAAAGTAAAAAGTGGGGTACAATGACACGAGACGAAGTAGTACAAAGCATACAAAAAAAGTTTGAAAACGATATCGTAGATATTTTTGATAAATCTCCAAAAAGGATTTATATTGAGATTAAACCCGAATCGATTAAACAAGTGGCGGGATATATTTTTAATGATTTAGGAGCACGGTTTAATATAGCCTCAGGTGTTGATGTACGCTATCACATGGAAATCTTGTATCATTTTACCCTTGAAGATATAAATCTTGTTATATCGTTGAGAGTAAAATTACAAAAACCACATTTAAGCATTGATTCGCTTGCGCATCTTTTTGAAGCTGCAAACTGGATAGAAAGAGAAATACGTGAAATTCTGGGTATCGAGTTTAAAGGGCATCCTGACATGAGACCACTCATTCTTCCGGATGAATGGCCGAGGGGGGTATACCCGTTACGCAAAGATTATAAAGAATGGGACAAAGGCGCAATTAGGGATAGAGGTGTATAATGGCGAGAACAATAGTACCTATAGGACCGTATCATCCGTTACAAGAAGAGCCTGAATTTTTTACACTTACGGTAGAGGGTGAACGGGTTGTTGATATCGATGTGCGCATTGGATACAACCATAGAGGAATTGAAAAACTCTCTGAAAAAAAGACCTTTGATCAATCTACTTTTGTGGTTGAACGAATTTGTGGTATCTGTTCCACCAGTCACCCCTATGCATACACCAGGGCAGTAGAAGATATTATTCCTCTCGAAGTACCGGAGAGGGCAAAATATATACGTACTATTATTGCAGAAGGGGAACGTATACATTCACATCTTTTATGGTTAGGGCTTGCAGGGCATTTCCTTGGATATAATACGGTGTATATGTGGGCATGGAAATTAAGAGAAGAGATTTTAGATGTAATGGAAATTTTGTCGGGAAATAGAAATAATTATGCTATGTTTACACCGGGTGGTGTACGTAGAGATATAAAGCGTGAAGATATTCCTACCGTTATTAAAAAGATAGATTCTATCGTGCCAACATTAGAAATGCTGAAAAAAGCGGTTATCGACGATCCTGTTTTACACGCACGCACCAAAGGAATCGGTATCCTGTCTAAAGAGGATGCTATTAATTTTAGTGCTGTGGGTCCAACGTCACGGGCATCGGGTGTTGCACGAGATGTACGAAAGGATTCACCCTATGGGGCATATGATAAAGTAGAGTGGAAAATGATCGTCACTGAGAATGGTGATGTTTTTGACAAGGCGGTTGTTAGACTATTGGAGTTATTTGAATCGATCAAAATTATGAAAGCATGTCTTTTACATTTACCGAGTGGAGAAATCAATGCAAATATTAAAAATATTCCTCCCGGAGAGGGGATAGGACATATTGAGGCACCGCGTGGCGAATGTTTCCATTATGTACGGAGCGATGGTACGAATAGACCAGCACGTCATAAGGTCAGGGCCCCGACGTTTATGAATCTTCCCACCTATAAGGCAACGGTTGTCGGTGAAACTATCTCTGATGCAACGATTATTCTTGCAGCAATAGATCCGTGCTATTGTTGTACAGAGCGTGTGGCAGTTCGTACGGTCAAAGGGAAGAAACTGTATAATGGGGAAGATCTCGTGAAGCTTTCACAGCAAAAGACTGAACGGTTAAAGAGTACCTTAGGAGTGAAATGAGCTCGATAGTGTCATTATTTAACATTGATCCATTAGCACTTTTTGTAGGAGCATTCATCCTATTTTTTTCTATCCTTATTATCCCTTACTCTATTGGATTTATGGGGCGAAGAAAAGGACTTGGCGTCTATTATAGTTACATATTTCTTACCCTTGTTACGTCGCTTGGTGCCGTATTTGCTTCGAATCTTATTGTATTTATTGTGTGTTGGGGATTACTCGGTTTATTTTTATATCTTTTGATTGGTTTTGGACAGCAGGAAAATACCACTTCGACGGCAAAAAAAGCTTTTATTATAATCGGCGGCACTGATGCATTAATGCTGTTAGGGATTGCTTTACTCTGGAAAATTTCTGGCTCATTCCAAATGGATAAGATAAGCATAGCGTTTAACTCAAAAACTGCTATCGCGGCGTATGTATGTCTTGCGATCGGTGCATTTGCAAAAGCCGGTGCTATGCCGTTTCATAGCTGGGTTCCTGATACGGCAGAAGATGCTCCGACACCGGTCACGGCTTTTTTACCTGCGTCGCTGGATAAACTTTTAGGAATTTATTTTCTCGCAAGAATTTCTCTTGATATGTTTCAAATGAATTATGCGATGAATACGCTGCTCATGGTTGTTGGGAGTGTGACCATTGTTGCCGCGGTCATGATGGCGCTTATCCAGCATGATTTTAAAAGATTATTAGGATATCATGCAGTAAGCCAGGTTGGCTATATGGTGTTAGGGATAGGAACGGGAAGCCCCATAGGTATTGCCGGTGGGCTTTTTCATATGTTGAATCATGCGATATATAAATCCTGTTTGTTTTTATCGGGTGGAGCAGTTGAAAAACAGGCAGGGTCGACTGACTTGGACAAGCTTGGGGGGCTTGTTAAAACTATGCCGATTACCTTTGTTACTTTTTTGATAGCTTCGTTTGCGATATCAGGAGTTCCACCGTTTAATGGCTTCGCATCTAAGTGGATGATTTATCAGGGTATTATCGATACCGCACGAGAGGGAGGTCATCTATGGATACTCTGGCTTGTTTCTGCTATGTTTGGCAGCGCCTTAACATTAGCAAGTTTTATGAAACTTGTGCATGCTATTTTCTTGGGACAGCCATCCCTTGAGCAATCAGTCGCACGCAAAAAAAAGGGAGAAGTCAGACCAGCTATGTGGTTTCCAACAGGCATTCTTGCAGGTTTGTGTATTATCTTTGGTGTCTTTGCGTATCGAATTCCTCTAA
>JAHJGZ010000074.1 GCA_018823795.1 Candidatus Omnitrophota bacterium | reverse complement strand
GATAGAAAAGAAAGGAAAAAGTTGATAAAGTACGTAGGTTAACAATGCATGGAAGTATATAATAGGGGCTGTTTATCACATTACGAAGATATGTTTTGAGGGCAATTATGAAAAATAATATCGTTTCTAAACATGAGCAAATTCTTAAACACTTAATGAAGTTGAGAAAGAATAATCTTTCTCTCTATTTTGTCCCGAGAAAAATAAATAACAAAAATCGATTTGAAGAAGGCTATTGGTTTCGCGGGAATCATAGATATCTCCATCTTTCATTCTGGAAAGGTACTGACTGGAAAGAAAGGATACATAATATTGGTTTTGTTGTTAAAGCTGAAGGCAATTCATATATTGAATTATCCGCACAAGATTCTGATGAGAAAGCAGTATTCATGAGAAAAATTGTTGAAAGGCTTGGTGGGTTTGAAAAGCTAGGAGATAAAAATAAATGGCAAAAGTGTTATGAAGGCAATAAGTATTTAGCAAATCTACAACTTTTTATTCAAGAAACAAAACCCATCATAGACAGTATGATACAGGAATTCAAGCCTCAAGGAATTACTTTGATCGATGCTACATTTTTTAACGAACATATTTCAAAAGTCCTCGAAGCTAGAAAAGCTCAGCAGAAATTTGGACTGACGAATAAACTTGTAAGAATATGCTGGAATACTGAAGGCTGGAAATATCCATCTGGCTCAAAAGGAAAAAGTACAAGTCCTAAATCGCATGAAGCTCAGCATGGATATGGTCATGAAGAATGGCTATTTGACAGATCAAGATTAATTGAGGGTTATCATTATGCTTTTCTTGACCCGCTTAGAGTTGATTCAGGAAAACATGCTGGTAAAAATTATGACGTATCTTTATATACAATAAATGGCGAGAAAAGAAACTTCTATGTAGGCGATATACATAATCTTAGTTGTATTTCAAAAGAGGACGCAGAGAGAATTCATCAGATATATACTGAAAATGGCTGGATGAAAGAAATGGCGGAAGATATTCAGAGGTCGGGTGCTAATTCAAAATCATTTATTAAGAATTTTCCGGAATTTATATTTAATGTTAAGTTCAAGTTTGATGATGTAAATAAACTTGATGAAATGGAAGAAATATCAGAGAAAGATATTAATATTACCACCTATCACTTTAAGCTTTTGCCTAAAAAAACTGATTTCATTATTGATGAAAATATTTCAGACGATGATGACGGAAGTTTGAGAAACGAAGAACCAAGAAAAGTAGTTTTTAAAACTGATGCTGAATATGATCCTTCCCACAGTAAGATGCAGAATGCACTTAAGCGGATTCTTGACGAGGCATATTCGGAATTATATGAAAAAGTGCGAATAGAAAAAGGTAGAATTGATATTCAAGCCCGAACAAAAGATGGCAAATGGCATTATTTTGAAATCAAGACAGATAATCCAAAGATGTGCATAAGAACTGCTCTGGGGCAGGTTATGGAATACGCATATTTCCCTGACAAAGAGCGAGCTGATAAGTTGATTATTGTTGGGTATGCTAAACCAGATGAAGAAGCAATACGGTATTTGCAGTATGTTAGAGATAGGTTTTCAATACCAGTAACGTATCGGGCTTTGGATATGGTGAGCGATAGTTTGTCAGAGGATTATTGAAGAAGAGCGGGCTTATGACAATAGACAAAAAAGATACTGATTGGAAAACACAAGAACAAGAAATCGGAACGCTGTTTAGCGAATATAGCGTTAAAGATGTTTCTATGTCTTTGCTTTGTATAAGCCTCTGGTTGCCCAATCTTTCTAGTCAGATAAAAAACTCATATTTAACACTTCATCTAATTACAAGAAATGAAGACATTTTCCAGTCAGAAGATCAAATAAATATATATGAAGACTTTAGGTCGTTTGCCGAGAAGCTTATTGAGCTTACTCCTTCTTTTCCCTCAGTTGAAGACTATTTCCCAGAGACTGATTGGGGTGAAATAAAGTTCTATTTTCAGAATGAAATCTATAAGATATTTTATGGCAATGAAATTACAGATATCTACGATTATCTAGCATTATTTGATATTAAATATGTTGCTATTGATAAGCAGTTTAAAGAAAAGATTCAGAGAAGCCCTGCTGATGAATTGCGTACTTGCTTAAGCCTTCAGGATGGAATAATTAGTTTTATTACTCAATCTATTACAGAAGAAAAAAGGCAGTCTATTCATAATGGACATTTTGAGGTTCCAGATGAAAAGTTCTGGGAAGGTATTAACTCAATTCAATTTGATTCGAATTTGAAACGGCTTACCACTGATGATATTTTGAGAGAATATGCAGTTTCGTTAGGCACAAAAAAATTTGCCGAAGACATAAATGATTTCATTCATGGAATCATTTATGGGTTATATGCTGCTTGCTATTTTTTAGAGAACAAAGGGAAATATTATGTTCTAAATCCTCGCAGATATTCCTGCATATTGATTGAAAAATGGTTTGGATTATATCAAATGAATAAGGAGAAACTATTTGATAATAACGAGCACAAGAATTTTTCTGCATCATATTCATTAGCCAGATTTATCAATCAAAGAATAATGAATGAGCATAAATTTGAAATGATTAGTGCGACATTTGATAACGGTAAACCCCATCAATCAATATTTGCATCGGCTATTTTACATGAAGATAAAATGGTGTTGTTTTATTTACTTGATGAAGATGCTGATAAAATGGAAGACGAGGTGCAAATTGTTAACGAAGCGATAGAACTCTTAAAAAGCAAACCCTATACCCTTGCTTTGCATTTAGACAGACAGAATATGCGGTTTCAACCAACAGCGACAGATAAAAATCTAGAGCCTATTGTTATTTATCTTTATCCGAATATTTGTATTGAAGGTGCTATTAATGCACGAGATATACCGGAATCTCTTGTAGGAGAATTTTTTGATATGACGAGCTTTTTGGGTATATTAGATGAAATTAAAGGCATAGATGATTTCCTAGATTTTTGTGATTATCTTAAGAACGATCAAACTCCGATAATGCATTTAGCGAATCTTATGGACAGGTATGCGGCATATAGGGATTCGCATAAGATTCTTTCTGAAGGTGCACAGGAATTTAATATGATGTGGCTTGATCCACATTGGGGAGCAGGTTATAAGTACGAAAGATTAAAAGAATTTTGGGCTATCTATCCTGATAGGAATTACTTTGATCATCCACGGTCATGGAGACCAGAAGTGAATGGTAATCGGGTACGCTTAGTTGCGCGAGGCTATAGAGGTTGCGCGCTTTTTTCTAAAGTAGTAGACTCTAATGTATTTGTCACAGCACCATATAATAACATGAATCTTGAAGAAGCAAAAATAACTGATATGCAACTTATGTGTCTTGATGATTATATTACAAATACAGCTGATATATTGCAGGAGCTAACACTTTTTAGCCATTTTAAAGATATTAATATCACTTTTATCCCTAGTTCACTCATTTCAAGGGATGATTCTTTAAAGCATTTAAAAGGTGATGCTGAGCACCTTGAATTGCGTAGAGGGGCAGTAGGTATAATAAAAGACAATATATTTGTTATGAGGATAGTATTTGATGTTGAAGAGACAACAAAACTATTTTTTGAACCTGGAAATAATGAATATGAAGTAGATTTTATTGTGTTTGTTTTACGTTTATTCAACCGGCTTGGATATGACAGAAATATGGAAGGTGTTATTGATAAAATTAAAGAGCGGTATAAGGATAGAAAACCAAGACATACTTTAATGGCTATTGATACGGGCGTATGTTTTAATGAAAGAACACCGTCTGCAATTGTTCCAGATCAGCATGCTTTTAAGGCTGCACGAAAAAGAGTTGCCGAAATTGTTAGAAGTCTAAACATTGAACCTGGGGATTATCAGCTAGAAGAGGCAAAAAGAATTATCAACTTAATAAGAGATAAGTTTATCGAAGAAATAGATTCTTATGTTACAAAATACAACTTTGCTGAAAACATAAAAACATTGATTCAAAACATTGAAAGCTTAACGCATAATGCACAAAGCAAACTTGCCCTTATTGAAAAGACAGTAGTACATGAAGTCGATTATGATCGAGTAGAGAAATTTAACGAAGTACATACGGAATTTCTGGCACGTCATAGGGACTATAGATATGTTATCGAGAAGTTTGTTCAACATAGTGGAGCGGAAGGGCAGGACTTAATCCCATTAGACATTCAATATTTGCTAGCTTTTTCAAATGAACTTGGTCATCTGTATAACACTAGCAATGTGATTCATTATGGTCTATATCCTATAGGATTGAATATCTCTAATAGTTATATTTTTAATGCTATTGAAGAAGAGAATCTTGATGCAAAATCCGAAATTTATGGCAAAGCTTTTTCTGCTGATCAGATATTTGATAACAATGAGGAGGATCGCACCCTTGATAGTGAAGAAGAACGCAAAAGTTATCAACAAAGGATTGATGAGGTGTTTAAAGAAGAAAAAGGGTTTACTATTACCAATCTTATTAATGTATGTGTAATCTTGGCAAATTATCCTGCACATGATACAAGTATTGCAAATAGTAGTCATTATATTGCCTCACGAAAAAAAATAATTACCCTTTGTAATACTGTCCTAGAAAATTCTGAGAAAGATGAAATAGATAAAATCCTATGTACATTAACTCTTGATAAAGAAAAAATGACCATGATCATAGGCGATCCTAATGTAGCAAAAGATTTGCCAGTTTGGGAACATTACAAAAGACCCAATAGATACACTATAAAACCTTTTATTGTGCTTAATGATGGAAG
The DNA here is from genome assembly GCA_018823795.1 of Candidatus Omnitrophota bacterium. GTDB lineage: Bacteria > Omnitrophota > Omnitrophia > JAHJGZ01 > JAHJGZ01 > JAHJGZ01. Next base: position 7,802 of record JAHJGZ010000074.1, on the reverse strand, counting down.
GTTACTTTGGGGACCTTATTCTGTCAAGAAGGCACATGGTAGCTGGGTAAAAAGATTTAGCGAGGGCAGTAGTCCATATAATATGGAAAATGCTCGTATTGAAGAATTAATTGCTAATAGGAAAGATGATATCAGTAGAAAATTAGAAGATAAAAGTTATGAGATTGTTAACCGACATACCGAATTTGCTGAGAAGAACTTTTTTTTGTATATGCGTGATAAAGAGGGAACTCATCCTTCTGATCTAGGCGATTATGATGTATTGGCTTATATTAAAGAAAAAAATCTTATATTAAATATTGAATGTAAAGATTTACTAGGGGCTTATTGTTCTAAGGATGCAAAAAGGTTACGTGACAAACTCTACGGGGAGCCAAAAGACAGAAACTATATCAGTAAGGTGATTAAAAGAGAAGAATACCTTACGAATAATCTTGAAAAGATATTTGATATTTTAGGGTGGAAAAGTGACGATATTTCTCAATTAAAAATCTGCTCAATCTTTACGGTTCGTCAATTATTTTGGTGGCATTTATTCCCGTCATATAAGACTAATGTTGAGTTTGTAAAAGTTAGTAAGCTAGATGAGTATCTGAAAGGGGTATCATGAAAAAAAGAAAATCAAGAATCGGCTGGGACAACATGAAAGTTACGTTTGTTATGGCAGACCCCGACCCTAAGAAACGAAATCCTCAAAACCCATATTCTTATATGAGTAAAAAACAACGTGAAGAAGAAATTGTTAAGTTAGCGGCAAAGATATGGCGAAGACATTGCAATACATTACTTGAGAAGAACTTAAAAGCGTAACGTTTATATAGTAACCGCCCGACAATAAAATTATAGTTCTATTTTCAGAAAACAAGTTTTCATCATCTTCCCGCTTTTTTTTGTAATTTTCTTGTGTCCTTTAACTTTTCTTAACTCCCTTCCATCAGTTTTAATTCTTCTCATTTCATCTTTCTAACGGTCGGCTACGCAAATCATCCTAAAATATTTACAAAATAAGCTCACCCCTCAAGAGGGGAGAGGCGTATTCTATCGCTTTGCTTAAATATTTTCGAACCCTTCATCCTTCAGTTGATTTTCTATGTCTTCCTAAAGATGAAACCCTCCGGGACGCTCAAAAAAATTAAAACAGATGAAAGGAGGTGACATCATGGCACTAAAAGCAATTGGATCTCTTAAAAGAGAAGAAACTCCAAATGGAAAAACCATCTTCAAGGGATGGTGTGGTAATGTTCCCGCTAGAGCCGCTTTCGGAACGAAAGACGGCGATCGGGATACCATGTACGTATTCCTTGACGTTGATAGAGCTTCTTATTTACATTCTAAAAAAGCTTCATGAGTGGAATTTTCTGCTCAAAAAACGCTCCAGCGCTTGCTGGAGCGTTTTTACGTGAATTTTCCCTTTTTAAATCAAATATGAGCGTACTTTTTGCATGCCGGCATACTTTGCGTAGGGCATGTTTTGTAATAACGCACAAGAGGATCTCGGCGGGTATTTAAAACGTCCTGTTGATAATGCCGTTTCTGTGGGTAATTCTTTCTTTCGAAAGTTTATCGCACAGCACTTGGAAAAGTCTTCTGCTTTCCCACATTCTCAACAGCACTACTACGGGTTTTTTCATTTTTTCTTAAAATCTTCGAACATCTCTCGTGGGCGCATGTTTTTTCTCCTCATTCTACTCCTTTCATTTTAAATGTTAATCTCACTTTTCATTCTCCTGCCCCAGGATATCCCGTTGCCATCAGAAATAACCAATAAAAAATACCGTGTTTTCGCGTACGCTGCATCACCGAATTTTTTAACGCGCACACGGATTACATGCCTGCGCCTGCTCCGGCATCTTATCCAAGCTGTGTGCGCTTTGGTTATTATCTAAAAACCCTCATCCTTCAGGTGGCAACTCTATATCCTTCGGAATGAAACCCTCACGGGGCGTGCAAAAATTAACATTTAAAATTAAACGAAAGGAGTCAGTCATGAGTAGAACAAGCATTTTTTATTATTTACCGCCCACGAGAGAAATGACGTTTTTAACGTATTTCCTCTATTTTTTAGGGGGATTAAGTCTTGTATGGCTAGGTTTTGTAATGCTAAAACTTTTTTGTCAATTAATTGTATTAACCGCTTATTAAAGGAGGAAACGTCATGAAAGATTCTCATGTTTACAGTTTTCAACGGAACGAGAATGAAGAGCTTCGCATTACATTAAGAGAATATAAAGGCACTAAGTATATCGATATGCGTTTATTTTTTAGTTGTGCCGAGGATGAAGAAATGCGACCGACAAAGAAGGGCATTACAATTCCAGTAAGTAGTCTCGTCGAGCTTGAACGCGGGCTCAAAAAAGTCGCAGAACTTGTAACAAAAGAAGAATTGAATACGGGAGGTCAGTCATGAAACAGTTTGTTTATGAAATTCTAACAGAAAAAATCATTTCAGCTTTAGAAAAAGGACTCGTCCCATGGCGCATGCCATGGGTGCGGCCTGGTTCGGCAATGCCTGTTAACCATATCACGCGCCGCGCGTATTCTGGTATTAACTGGCTACTTCTCTATAGTGAGCTCGTTGATAAAGGGTATGAGCAGAACGAATGGCTTACGTTTAAACAATGTACATCACGTGGCTCGCAGATAAAGAAAGGGGAGAGGGGAACGGTTGTTTGTTATTATTCTCTGCGGGAAGTTGACAAAAAAGAAAAAACAAATACGGCTGAAAAACAACTGGCCCCTTTTATTCGGTATTATTGGGTATTTAACGTTGAGCAAACAACACTCGCTTTAGTAAACGAGGCGAGAGAGGAAACGTTTTGTCCTATTACAAACGCAGAGAGCATTGTCATGAATATGCCCCGGCGGCCGCAGATTAAAAAATCGCGGAGCGCTTCTTACCGGATGAGTGATGATGTTGTATGTATACCGCGAAAAGAATTGTTTTCGAGCGCCTCAGGGTATTATGCGACCCTCTTTCATGAGCTCACCCATGCCACAGGGCACGAAAATCGCTTGAATCGTTTTAAGAACAATACTTCAATGCAGTTTGGAGGAGAAAAATATTCGTTTGAAGAATTAATTGCTGAAATTGGTGCCTGTTTTCTCTGCGCGGAAGCTGGGATCGCGCAAGATATATTAGATAATAGCGCCGCCTATATCAAGGGTTGGCTTACAACGTTTAGGAATGATAAGCGGTTTGTTGTGCGGGCGGCGAATAGAGCACAACGCGCAGTGAACTATATCTTGAAAGAAGAAAAGGCTTCTTATGTACATCCTAAAGAAGCTTCATGAGCGGGAGTTCCTACTCAAAAAACGCTCCAGCAAGCGCTGGAGCGTTTTTATGCTAATTCTTGGGTTATTATAAAAAAGCTGGAGAAGATACTTGTTTTATTATAATATAGTATACTCCAAAATAATGAGCCCCGTAAAAGAAAGAAGCGGTACGCGTGAAAAAAGGATTATCTCCGAACTACACGGACGGTAGTGAAAAAAACCCATCTGTAAAAGAATTGCAGAAATTATCCATTAAAGAGTTGAAAGCTCTTGCGAAGGGGCGGGGGATAAAAAAAATACCACTTTTTTTACAAAAAAAGGGGTTAATTAATCTGCTTCTTGATTCCTATGAACAGGACGAGATACGGGAACTTTTAAGTAAGCGGATGCGGAAGAAAAAAACAGAGGACGAGGGTAAATCTTCTGTCCAGGAAAAAAGCACGAAAAAAGAATGTGCGAATGAAATCAAGCCAGTACCCGCCGATCCTGTTGTACAGCACCAACCACAGCCTGTTTCCGAGTTTCAATTGCCCCAGAGTTATAACCATACAAAAATTGTCCTCATGGTGCGGGATCCTTTATGGGCGTATACGTATTGGGACATAGAAGAAAAGCAGAAGGACGCAATACTTCAAACGCTTACTGATAAGGCTACCACTGTATCGCCCATTTTACGCATTTATAAATTTTGTGGAACATCCGGACAAAAGGAAGGGAGTTGTACATTCTGGGATATTGCCATATGGCTTGACGCTAGGAATTGGTATGTAGAACTTGGAGAGCCAAACAAGGGCTATGTTATAGATTTAGGTTTGAAAGATGACAAAGGCAATTTCTATTGCATTGCCCGTTCAAACGAAGTAAGGACGCCTCCTGATGGACCGTCTGATATTACTGATGAGCGATGGCGGATATCTGACGAGGATTTCGAAGAGATTTATGCAGCATCCGGAGGATATGAAACGGGAATATCATCAGGAGAAGCGGCGGCAAAAAGACGACGTTTGCTGTTCCAGGAATGGGTAACGTCAGGGGGGCAAAAAAAGTAATAAACATCAAACGATATATAAGAAAAGGAGAATAACAATGGCAGTGGATACTATGGAGAAAGCCAAAAAAAGAGGGGCAGGGAGGAAGAAAAAAGAAAAACTCAAGGACATCGTCACATGCAACGTGAAAGATAAAACCAAGTTTTATGATGAACAGCTTGAGCAAAAGATACGCGAGAGGGCGTATTATCTTTGGAAAGAAAAATACAAAGAAACATTGAAAGCTTGTGATATATGGTTTCAGGCTGAAAAAGAAATCCGAAGTGAGATGCGCAAGCAATAACTTTTTAAGCTATAATTCATCCAATAAGGAAGGCATACGGTATAAAAAACGATTATAATTAAAAAATAAAAGTGCTGTGCACTACAAAAAATACACCCACCTATTGAAAAATGAGCTTTTTACAGAAAAAGCTCATTTTTTTTGCTTGTAAATCCAATATAAACCATGTTCTCTAGAAAAGACTTATCATACCACCACCCTTTTTTCATGTTCATCCTTTTCCCTGCCTTTCTTTTTTATTTTTAAATTTGTTTTTTAGTTCAGGTCTTTTCAGTGGCGCGCCCTCCCCGAAGAGGGGATTCAATTCACACTCGCATCCTAAATAAAAGATAAAAATGCAACAGCACATTTTAAACATTTATTTAGGAGAACCCTCATCCTTCAGGTGCTTCCTGTAAATTCAATCGACCTTCACCCGGTTAAAAAAACAAATTTAAAAACAAAAACGAAAGGAGCCACCATGAACTGCCAAACATTACAAAAGGAAATAAGTAAAGAGAACGTCGTATCGACGACTCGCGTTCTTAGCGACATCGATACTATCATTAAGGCATTCGAGTATTTTAAAGGTCTTATCGAAGAGAATCAGGATGATTCCACGATGGGTGCCGAATGCACGAAAGTATTAGGCGGCATAAAAGCAAAAATAATCGATTTTGCTTACTTTGTCAGTTTGTTTATTAACAGGTATTACTCTGCCAATAATTCCGGTGGGTTGTCTCACGTGTGGGATGATGCGGCGGAATTTACTTGTTTTACTATCGATTTATTAAACGTTGAAACGAAAGAGGAGGTGGCGTCATGATTAATGCACACGAAAATAATCAAAAGCAAACCAATCAAAACAATGCTCCTGAAGTTATATTCTCATATACGCGCGCCGAGGCGCTCGAAGATGGGGTACTCCATGATATTTCAAGCCTTGCCAAAGAAGCAGGCTTCAAATTTCCCGTAGCAATTACCTGCGGCGTGTCTGAACTCTTAAATGATACGGCTCAGCTTGGACAAAGTTTCGAAGGCCGCGCGTGGGACCTTCTCATGGTATTGCGCTATGAAATAGGGAAGGGGAAGAATACCGACGTGGTATATTTCGCTCCGTATTTCAATTCTAAGCGCCACGCGGATCCCCGGCAGTATAAGCTATGGGCAAAATGCGGTCCAGGGGACAATTTCGAGCCGGTAATTACCATCATGCTGCCGCATGAGGATTGAGCGCTTAGAAGAAGGCTGTGTGATTGCGTCGCAATTAAAGCAAAGGATTTGATTCAAAACGGCAGAAAAAATACCGTCTTGTGATCAGTCCTGAATTGATAGATTACAACACAGAGAACCTTCGTAGAATTAAGAACCGCCGGATACAGAAGGTAGGAGGGATGATGTTAAAAAAATACGATAATAGCATTAAAAACTTAGCTGACTTCGTAGCCCCAGAAGCGTTACTGTACTATCACTTGCTCCGATATCTTCGTGTGCAACGCCGTTAGGATTCCATATTACCTGAAAAAGGGGCGAAATAGCTAAATGCTCGTAAATCTGGTAATTATAGTATAACTCAAGCTGCCCCTCTTTATGATTCGTAGATCCACTTTTTTTCAGTCCATCTCCGGGTATATTCTGGCCAACGGCAATTCCTAAATAATCTTTCTTCCTGTCCCATAAATCGCCATTTACCTGTACTCCGCTAGACCATGCATATTCAATTGAAGAAACAGCTGGGTCCGTCCAGCCAAAACGGCCGAATCCAATAACTGAATCAAATAACTCCTGATCCATACTCAGCCCTACTCCAAAATTATGCTTCTTGCTCATTCCGCTATCTTTTAATGCTGCATGCGCTGATGTGTCATGCCATCCATAGATACGATATGTTCCGGGACGTTTAATAAACTGAGGCGTATAGGCAAGCTGTGCAAAGGTAAATAATCCATCTCCGATATCTTCAAAATCACCATCATCTTCCAGCATACCGATATTAAGATATAATCCATTTATAAGCTGCACACCCATTCTGCCCCCAAGATTATTATCAGGAAATTCAACCGTTGTTGCATTCCGGAAGGCAGTGCTTAAAAACTGGGATGTCTCATCATTAGCTATTTCATTATCATCAAGATAAACTGTTGGATCAAGCTTTCCAGCTGTGATTAAAAGTCGTTCGCCCAGCAAAATTGCTTCATAATAGAGTTCCGTAACTTCTAAGCGTGCGCTGGTATCTCCTGCATCACGGTTAATGCTGCTGAAAAATGTCACTTCATCTTCATCAAGCCCGGATCCCTGCCCCATTTCAATGTGCGCATAGGCGAGGCCACAATTTTCAAATTCTTTCGTCAATTCTAAATCAGCCGTCCATGTTGCATCAGTCGCATCTCCCTGCATGCCGTTTGCGCTATTTACAATTCCCTGAACAAGTCCCGTGGCGCCAAAGCCGATTTCGATTCCTTCACTGATCTGGGAAATACCCTGTGGACTTATTGTTGCCTCCTGAATGGCATGTTCGCATTTGGTAATCACTTTATCCTGCTCTTTGATTTCGTCTTGCATGTATACTTTCAACTCCCTGTTTTCCTCTGTAATCTCGTTGATTTTTTATTCCATCTTCTTAATTTCGCTTTTATGTGATATCTGCAATTGTTGTACTAATTGCTCAAGCGCTGCCATCCTTTCCGCCATCTTGTCTTCCGAGCCAACATCAGCTTGTATAACCCCATTATTCATCGCAGCAAATATCAAAAAAAAGACCACAAACATTCCGTTACGAAATTTCTTTTGCATTGCATCTCCCTTTCGTGCGGAATACTTCTGGTCGTCCAGTCAGCATTACTGTTGATTAGTAATACCTATAGTGTATGAACGCTGTATGTGCAGTAGTTCTGTTATTTTTCGAATCTCTTTTTTTCCCTTTTTTCTATCTGCACCACTTTGTCGTTGTGTATTGTCACAATCACCTCCCCATATCGTATTTGATCAATTGCCTGTCCAATTTCATTAATTATTTTCCGATCGATCTTATATGCAATCATAACCGCCGCATCGTTAAGATGTTATTTCTACCTGCCTGGAAAGAATTAATAATTTTGCTACTCCCCATGCTACAAAGAATGTTAATAGCACTCCTATTAAGCCAGCTATTCCTGTCGATAGTGTTTCATTACTAATCAACGGAATAGAATAATCAGTTAACGGACTAACAAATGATG
>JAHJGZ010000247.1 GCA_018823795.1 Candidatus Omnitrophota bacterium | reverse complement strand
GTCGAGTCGTTTTGAAATCGGGGAGAGCCAAAAGCATCGCCAAGTCGCTAACCCGCAATTTCACCTACGCTGTGTGCTGTCAGGAGATTCCGGCAGAGAGCAAAATTGTGTATTTTCGCTCAGTGCTGGGGTGGGCTGTGCAACCCAGATTCCGACAGCTCTCAAGCGTTGTGTTTGAAGTTTTCGGTGTACCTTTGGCTAAAGTGCGGGTTATCGTCACCAAAAGCAACCAGTTTCTGTTGAGTGATATTTCCCCCTTGTTCATGGAGGATTTGGGCGCTCGTGAAGTCGGTTACCTTAAGGAGCGTGTATTGTGGGACAGTTAGGCATTTATGTTGAGCGCCACACGATTTCCAGCTCGGATGAGATGAACGCGTTGATGCGACTGAGTCAGGTAGCAAGAAAGCTTGGACATCGAGCGGACTTCTTGTTTCGACCGGACATGTACAAGATTCCGGAGTATGACGCAATTTTCATACGGGCACAAACCGACCCGTTGAATTCAGCATACGTAGCAGCTCGTACTGCTGAAATGCACGGTGTCAGGGTAATAGATGAACCCGATGCGATTCGCATCTGCTGTGACAAGGTCAACATGTATCAGCATCTGATCCGAAGTGGTGTGCCCATCCCGGAGACCCGGGTAATCGACCGCTGCGATATCAGTCCGCAGCTGGCCCGGCAGCTATTTAGCGAACTTGGTAATCCCGTAGTTTTGAAGGCACCCAACAGCAGCTTTTCCATGTACGTAGAACGAGCCTCTACGGTTGACGAGTTTCTCTCTGTCGCACGTCGCTTTCTCCGACGGGCTGATCGTATTGTTGCGCAGAAGTTCATTCAGTCTTCTTTCGACTGGAGGGTTGGTGTGCTAAACGGCGAGCCGCTCTATGTTTGTCAATACGTCATACCCAAAAGACGTTGGAAGATACTGACTCACACACCTGATGGGAGAACGATCTACGGTCCTGTCAAAAGTATACCCCTTGAAAAGGCGCCAGTAAGGCTGATCAAGTGTGCCGTGAAGGCGGCTAGCGCGATCGGTAGCGGCATATTTGGCGTGGACCTGAAGCAAGACGATACCGGCTATCTGGTGATTGAAGTCAACGATAACCCAACTATAAACGCAGGCGATGAAGATCAGGCGAATGGCGAGCTGTACGAGCGCCTGATAAACTTTCTTCTTCCAGTGAGAAGCTGATATGAAACGGAAGTACTATATTCGTTTGGCAACCGAGCACGATCTTGATGCACTCGTCAGGCTGGAGGAAGTGGCCTTTGAAACGGATCGCTTCACGAAAGATCAAATAGACTATCTTCTTACTGAGTCTCGAGCAACGAATTTCGTTTTGATGGACAAGTCATGCGTCGCTGGTGCCTCATGTGTCTTATGGCGCAAGTCACAGCAGGTAGCGCGTCTCTACAACATCGCAATTGACCCGGCATTCCAGGGGAAGGGTTTTGGTGTAAAGCTGCTCAAGGAGTGTGAGCTTGAAGCTGTGCGCCGTAGCTGTAAAAAGATGACGCTTGAAGTGCGCGCTGACAACGAAGGCGCGATTAGGTTTTATGACAGGCAAGGCTACGTCATTCTCCGATCGATGCCGGATTACTACAGTGATGGCATGGCTGGGATAAAAATGATGAAAGTGCTCGATCTGGAGGTTCCCTGGAGATTGAAGCACAATGTGCCTTACTATGCCCAGACTTTGGACTTCACCTGTGGCCCGGCTTGCCTGATGATGACCCTCAAGCACTTTTATCCCCAGACAGAATTGACGCGAGCACTGGAGATGACGCTCTGGAAAGACGCCACGCTGATCTTCATGGCCTCCGGATTCGGAGGCACGGATGGCTATGGCCTTGCCCTTTCTGCGTTAACTCGCGGGCTCGAGTGTCACCTCGTGATGTCTATGGACTCCACGCCCTTGCTCAAATCTGTTCGCATTGCGAAGAAACGTGAAGTAATGAAGATTGTCCACACCGACTTGAAGCGCAGAGCCAGGCGAAAAGGCCTGGGCAGTGCTTTCTATGAATTTGGTATTGACGAGATCATATCGGCCCTGCAGAGAGGTATGTTGCCTATCGTTATGATAAGCACCTATCGCCTTACGGGCGACAGGGTGCCCCACTGGGTAGTGGTAACGGGGTTTGACAAGGACAGCGTGTACATACATGATCCCGACGTTGCTTCATACAAGAGGAACCGTTCCCGAGCCCGGCATCTCCGCATCGAGAAGTCTGAGTTTCTACGAATGAGCCGCTATGGGAAGGAAGTGTATCGATGTCTGCTAATGGTAGGACCGGGCAGACGAGATTAAGCGCGGTTGTTGGGTAGACGAGTAGTGGCACCCAATCGTGACGCCGGAACCAAAAGAGCTGCCGGGAACTGCTCGATCAAATGTACGTTAGACAACTTGACGAAAATCACGGCAGGGATAACTTAGCAAGTGGCACAAAAGCTGGAAGAAGGCCACGTGTGCGGTTACAACGCAGGCCAGTCGCGCTTTGCAGGGAAAGGATGAGAAGGTTAGAAAAGGAAAAACCGTTGGACAAAAATGCGGGTATGGGTTCTAGCCCGCAGACTACAATTCAATAACAGTAAAGGAAGAAATCTCAATGAAATCTACTAAGACGGTTCTGTTGTCTTTGCTCGCAATCGTGCAGCTGTCCGGTGCGGCATGGTCCCAGTCAAAAAGT
>JAHJGZ010000073.1 GCA_018823795.1 Candidatus Omnitrophota bacterium | reverse complement strand
CTCTCTTCTAGTAATGGTATCTATAGCCCCTTCCACGGCACATGCTGCCACCGCCACAGAAATTAAGGCACAGATCGCGCGCCTTGAGGCGCAGCGGTCGGCTTTACTCGAACGCCGTACGGCAATCTTACGAGCCTTAGGAACATCGACTTCTGCTGAGAACCAGCCGAATCAAGTTCAGCCGTTTATCGATCTGGTTCAGGTTGATAAGGGGTACGCTTCAGATGATGAGTATGATCGATTTAAACAATACCAAAATAAAACGCTCGATGCGAAAAATGAAAAAAAACAAGGGGCGATCGGTGAGCGTGAAGACAAACAAAAAGAAAAAATAGACAAGAAGAAAAAACGAGATACCGATACTGCGCAGACGGATAAGGCGGAGAAAAATAAAGAAAACAAAAAAGCATTTGAAGATCAAAAACAAGATATAAAAGATTGGATCAATGGATCGAAAAATATTATTGATGAGCAAGCAAAAACAGACCTGAGCGCTGTAGAACAAGATAAAAAAGATGCAATTGCTGACAGAAAAAGCAAGGATGACTGGGATTCATTGAGTGAACAGCAACAAAAAGATGAATTAAAGAAGATCAAGGCTGCAGCAGAGCAGGAGAAACGGAAGATCGAGGCTGAGGCACAAGACGCGAAGAAGAGCGTAGACAAAGACGCAGAGCGGAAGTCTCTGGAAAATAAAAAAGAGACACAAGCGCAAAAGAAAAAGAATGAGCAAGAGACCGCGGATAAGAAAAAGGCTATAGCACAAGACGCAGCGGATAAAAAAAAGAAGGTCTCAGACGAAGCTCAGAAGAAAAGTGCGCAACAGGAGCAAGATTACCAGAAGAACAAGAAAAGAATTAACACTCCTGAGTCTGAATCAAGCAAAAAACAAACATATGGATTTAACACGGCAGATACATGTAATGATGTTGCTCAGCTGTATGAAACCGTAGATACGTATAATGAAAATAATAAAATATTAGCGAATGAAGATGTGAATTATGAGCGCGTTTCCCAAGATATTGACAACCTGAACAAAAAAGTTGAATCCCACTGGCATCGATATGCTACGGATCCTGAATATAAAAAGGCATTTGATGCATCAGGGCGTAAACATCCTCCCCGCCATGGGTATACAAAGCCGGATAAAGGGTCCTATCTTGAGCGGCATGGTATCGATATGACTGACGCCAAAGATGCGGCTGATTACACCGGCAAGGTGGCACGTGATTCATCGGATTTCATCGGGCTTTCGGGCTCTGCTATAAAAAGCCAGAATTTGCAAAATGTTTCTAAGGGCTTGGGTAATCTTGCTACCGTGGCACAAACGGGCGCTGCTGTGTATACTGCCGGAGATGAAGGGCATCAGACCTACACCACGTTGGAGGATAACTGGAACAATGCTCAGCAGTCAAAGACGAATATAGAAGGTCTCAGAAAAAAACAGAAGGAAGTGCAGGCACTGGTTGCCTCAGATACGTACAAGGGTGATTGGCATTCTTATGCGCAAGATCATGTGAAGGGATGGGATTCCATGAATGCAGCTGAACGCGCGCGTGCGACGGAGCTGGTTAAAAACCGTGCAACACGTGAACATACGGATTACCAGTATACGGGATACAAGAGCAATATACTTCAAGATACTGATTACGCAGGAACGGGTGACGCATTTCTTTCCGCTAATCCTTTTACGGGTCCCGCGTGGATATCGGGAAAACGCATGATCGAGGCGGGGGGCGAGGGTAAACAGATGAGCGATGCGTGGGAAAATGAAAATAAATCATATGAGGGTACCGCGTACATGAAAGACCGTATCGACCATGCAGAGCAGATCCCCGACGATCGTCTTTTAGACGCCCGCAGTAATTATGAAAATGAGATCGCAGAACGAGACAAGGGGAAAAAGACGCCTCCCCATGGTCTGACAAAATCTGATCTTGAGGATCGTGTTGGTACGCTTAATGAAGAAATGTACAATAGCGGGTATCCGCGGGAAACAATTTGGGGCGATGATGCGCAGACATCGGAGGAAGGTCCGGTAAGTCCTGAAAATCAACCCGCAGAGTATCCCCAGCCAGTGAGGGCGGTGAGATGAGTGTTCTAAAAATACGGAGATGTCTTTTTTTCTCATTAGTTTTTATGGGGTGTGTGCCCGTTGTGCTTTTTGCCCAATCATCGAGCGCATTGCGTGCTGAGCTTTCTCGTATTGAAAGTCAGGTCAGCAGCATTAATGCTCAGATCGCACGGTTACACGCTCAACTTGCACAGGTTGGATCAGGACAGCCGGCGGCAGAACAGGCTATTCCAGAGCCCGGGACCGCCGCATATGCTGCGTGGCTTGAGAATCGATTGAAGGAAGAATCGCATCCTGAAGGTGGAGCATTTTACGGTGACGGCCAAGGAGAGCATATTCCTGATTGGGCAGTCTCACTTGAACAGAAAGAAGAAGGAACGGTGATATATGATACAGAATCGAACGGTGTTTTTACGACCCGTGATGTGGGTGATGACCGGCAGCAAGTAGAATGGGGCGTTGATTCTTTCAGTACGGAAACGTCAACGCAAACACAGTCAGTGGATGATTATGGGCAAGGCGGCTTTGAAGATGATACCTATGATAAGGATCATCAGCCGCAGAGTGAAGAAGAGTATTATGAAGAACAACGTCGCATAGAAGCAGAGAAAAAACGGATCGAAGAGGAGCAAAAACGGCGGGAAGAGGAAGCTAAACAAGCAGCAGAAGAAAAAAAATCTCACCATGATGGAAATGGTGATGGGGATTCCAATCCTTTTGGTATTGATACAAGTTCGCTTCCCGGTTTAGGAACGCTTATGGATACGGCGAATATTCCCGGCATTCCTGGGACATCGTCCGATCTTAATATGCTGGGTGCACTAGGACAAGCGAATCAAACGATGCAAAATGGAAACTTTTCTATGGCGCATCAGATCATTAATATGGTGGACGCCGAAGCGCAAAAGGCGCATGCCAGTGGTGAGTTATCCAGTGCTGAATACGGTCAGATAAAAGGGCAGGTCAATGAAGCACATCGCATGATCGATCAGGCAGAGGGGAAGTAGCGTTTAAAGGACGAGAAAGTTGCGGGGCAAAGAAGTAAGGAACAACGATCGTTGTTTCACTGTTCAAAAAATAAAAGTTTTATAACCAAGGAGATAATAGATGCGACAGTGGTCTTGCGTTATAGTAGTCGTGATGGTAGTGGTGAGTGTGTCGTCGTGTGCATCAACTGGTAATGATCCGCACATGCGTACGATGAGTGGTGCGGTGAAGAGGATTGACGTTGATTCATCGTATATTTCTGACGTGACCACAGATTCACAGGATCTAAGGTCTATCTGTCAGACTATGGCGCGGTCTATTATTAATTTATATCAGATAGCGAATGCGGTATCACCGCCACGTATTGCGTTTCTCGAAATGGTGAATCGTACGACCGAAGATATTGATAGCTATAACTTACTTGATTCTATTCGTACGCAGCTGGTAAAAAATTCAGGAGGACGGGTTATTTTTATCGATCGTGAGCGTATCAATGCTATTATGCGTGAACGTGAAATGAAACGATCTGGTACGGTGGGTTCAAGTGCACCGAAAGTATTGTCAGGGGTTGATTATTTTTTGACCGGGCGCGCCTATTCCGATATGAAAGCATTTAAGGGAATGCGCGAAGCGTACTATCGTTTTTCCTTCCGTTTAACTGATGCAGAAAGTGGCGATATTATCTGGGAAGATGAATATGAGTTTAAAAAAGCCGGCCGGCTTGGATTTATGAATCGATAAGGGTTGTTATGATCAAAAGAATGAGTATTATTGCTTTACTTTCTGTCACGCTGTGTATGAGCGCAGGGTGTGGGGCAAAGTTAAACCCGTATAATGCGGTGCATAATTACCAGTATGAATACGCAGTACAAAAGTTTAGAAAGGTAGCGAATGCACAGGCGAAGAAAAAAAAGATAGGCCGTAATTATTCACTGCCTTTTTTGCATCTTGCATCAGCGAGTTTTCAAGGCGGTGGATATGCACTTGCGGAAGAAGCATTATCTGAAGCATTGCCTCTCATGGAGCGCATCCAGGAAGATACATCAAAAAATATTGCTGCGATTATGGGCACTGAGGATAACCGGCAGTACAAAGGCGATCCGTATGAACGAGCAATGGCACATTTTTATTTGGGGCTTATTCGGTATTATCATGGAGAATATGATCGCGCTCTTGCGTTGTTTAGGCGGTCGTTGGTAGATGATATGGATACCAATAGTAGCCAGGAATCTGACTTGGAAGATTTTGCTATTGTTTCTCTTATGGCAGCAAAGTCATACGCTCTTTTGGATGAACCGGATAATGCGCGGGTGATGTTAGATAAAGTGTCTTCGTATGTCACGGATCCGTCGGCGTTTACTGAGTTTAGGGAACACTTTTTAACGGATAATTTTACGATGTTGATCGGAGATGGTGTCGGACCGTATAAAACGAGTGTGGGCGCGGGGCGTGCCGCAATTCGGATTATGTCAGTACCGTCGCCGGTTGCTACCATACAGATTATCATTGATGATGTCGATTTGGGAAATGCACTGTTATGTTCAAATGTCGTGGACCAGGCGAGTGCACATACAGCTTCAGGCGGCCG
>JAHJGZ010000008.1 GCA_018823795.1 Candidatus Omnitrophota bacterium | reverse complement strand
CTGATTTATTTCATCGTATGGGTAAAGTTGAACGTATAGGTTCGGGTATCAAGAAGATGCTGGATTTAATGAATGAAGCTGGGTTGAAAGAGCCTGTTTTTGAAACTGAAAACTTTTTCCGAGTTATTTTTTACCGCGATCCAAGATATTCTCTAAAACGGGAGATCCCCGAAAAGGCGGATGGCAAAGGGTTGGGAAAAGGTTGGGAGAAAAGGTTGGGAGAAAAGGTTGGGAGAAAACTTGGGAGAAATGAACGTAATATTGCAATTATTATGTTAAAGAATAAAAACATAACAATTCAGGAACTATCTGGATTGATGGGGATAAGTAATACTGCTGTTGAAAATAACATCCGAAAGCTCAAGCGAAAAAAAATCATTAGAAGAATTGGTCCTGCCAAGGGCGGATATTGGGAAGTTGCGGAAAGTTAGAGAAATAGATTATTAAATGTGGTGAAAAGTGTGGTGAAATAGCTGATTTGTATATGGATGGTGCTCAATCCCGGCACCTCCACCATCTTTTTTGTCCTCAATGACACAAGGACGAGTCCTTGTGATGAGCGACAATTATAATTCCCTAAAACGGCTGACATTAAATTAAACTATTCAAACAGAACTTAAGGAGGTTTGAATGGTTACAGATCAGCAAGTGAGGAGGCTCAGGATGTTAAAGGAACGAGAAAAAACCAAAGTAATAGTTGCGACAAAGGCCGGAATGGACGTAAAAACTGCCAGGAAGTATCTCAAAACGACCAAATTGCCAAGCGAACTTAAGGGATTCCACTGCTGGAATACCAGAGAAGACTCATTTAAAGAAATCTGGCGAGAGATAGCTGAAATGTTAGAGATAAATCCCGGACTGGAAGGCAAGACAATATTTGATGAGTATTGCCGCAGGCAACCAGGGAAATGGAAAGAAGGCCAACTGAGAACATTGCAAAGAAGGATAAAACACTGGCGTGCGACAGAAGGCCCGGCAAAAGAAGTGTATTTTTCTCAAAGACACTATCCCGGTGAACTTGGAGAGTTTGATTTTACACATATGGGAGGATTGAAAGTAACGATACAAAAACGTCCGTTTGACCACTTAGTGTCACATTTTGTACTGACATATTCGAATTGGGAAAGCGTGAACATTTGTTTTAGTGAGAGTTATGAGAGTTTAAGTGACGGGCTACAAAACGCATTTTGGGAACTGGGAGCGGTCCCGGCAAGAGTCCGAACAGATTCTCTCTCGGCGGCAGTACACAAAGACTGTAACCCTGAGACGTTTACCACGCGATACAGGGAATTATTGGCTCATTACGGCATAGAAGGTGAAAAAATAAATCTTGGTGTCGCGCATGAAAACGGAGATGTTGAACAGCGGAATTACCGATTTAAGCGAGCTATTGATCAAGCATTGATGCTACGGGGCAGTCGAGATTTTAATTCCAGAGAAGAGTACAGTCACTTTTTGAAAAAGATTTTAGTACAGCTGAATGCGGGAAGAAAAGAAAAACTTGAGGAAGAATACAAAACCATGAAATCGTTACCCGCCTCAAGACTGGAATCTTGCAAAAGAGTTGATATAAGAGTCCGGCAAAGTAGCACTGTCCGAATTTTACGCAATACGTATTCAGTGCATAGCCGACTTAGAGGGGAACAAATCAAAGCACTTGTTTACACTGAGCACATTGACCTATGGTATGCCCAAAAGAAGGTGGATACCCTTCCCCGCCTGAGAGGAGAAAGTAAATATGAAATAAACTACAAGCATATAATTGAAGGACTTGTGAGGAAGCCTGGAGCGTTTAAGAATTATCGATATCGTGAAGAGTTATTCCCCAATACCTATTTTAGGATAGTTTACGATTCGCTAAAAGCGCAAGGGCCAGACAAGGCGGACAAAGAATACTTAAAAATACTGTACCTAGCATTTAAAGAAGGAGAGTTGAAAGTTGTATCCGCTATCCGCAAAGTATTATTCATTGAAGAGTGGCTCAGCGCTGATCGGATTGAACAGATCATTCTTGCCAACGAGAAAGATTCGGCTATCCCAAAAACAAAAGTAGAACAGATTGAGCTCAAAGAGTATGACTCGCTGTTAAGTGGGATATCAGGGGAGGTGATGAACCGTGTATAAATCACCAAAAGTAACAAGCATGCTAAACAAGTACTTGAAAGAATTACGGTTGCCGACTCTTGCGAAGAATTATGTTGAGGCCGCTGACAGAGCCCGGCGAGAATCAGAGACTTATGAACAATATCTTTTGGAGCTTATAGAAGATGAATGTTCCCATAGGAATATCAAACGCATAGAACGATGGCTTAAAGCTTCCCGGATCTCACAGCAAAAAAGCATGGATTCCTTTGATCTGAAGAGGTTGCCCGCGAAAAGTGTACAACAGGTAAAGATATTGACTACTGGAACGTTTGTAGACAACGCGGAAAATGTTCTTATTTTTGGAAATCCCGGAAGTGGGAAGACGCATTTATTATGCGGCATAGGTCATGAGATTATAAGGAGCGGCAGAAAAGTGTATTTTACAACTTGCAGTATGTTGGTGCAAATATTATTGAGAGCCAAACAGCAATTGAAACTCACCCAAATGCTCCATAAGTTGTCCAAATTTGACGCGCTGATAATTGACGATATTGGATATGTACAACAAAGCAGAGAGGAAATGGAAGTACTGTTTACAGTACTTGCGGAACGTTACGAAAGAGGAAGCGTTCTCATAAGTAGCAATTTACCGTTTTCAAAATGGGAGAGTATTTTTAAAGATCCAATGGTAACCGCGACAGCAATTGACCGGCTTGTACACCACAGCGTGATTGTAGAATTAAATGTCCCCAGTTATCGAATGGATACAGCCAAGAATAAGGTGGGGATAAAAAAGGAGGTATTATTCACAGATAAGAAGTTGTCCACAAAGAAAGAAAAAAGAAGCAAAAAAGAAAGAAAAGCTACTGCTACTATTTCAATTTAAAAAAAGGGAATTATGATTGTCGTTGAAAGGGAAAAATAATTGACGTCAGACAGGCGTCTTGGGCATCTATGGTCAAACCGGCTGGAATAAGCGTTTCTAGACGGGAAACAGGCGATTTTAGGGGTGTCCTGCGGGCGTCTGGGATTGGTCCAAAAGGGCGGTTTTGAGTG
>JAHJGZ010000072.1 GCA_018823795.1 Candidatus Omnitrophota bacterium | reverse complement strand
TCTTTGATAAATTCTTTTAAAAGCCTTGTTTTTCCAATACGTCTTCGTCCATATAAAAGTATTAGTTCTGCTTTTCCTTGATTATATATCTTATTTAATAAGGCGATTTCCTGTTCTCTACCAATAAACATACTTTCAGGTAGCATACTTTAAAGTATGTTATATTAGTTTACATGTATTCTCATCGATTTACTGTTTAATACAATCCGGTACATATAAATTCCAAAAAGCCTCACACGCTAAAGATGATCGTTTAATATCCCCCTCTCTTTCTTTTTTTTAAAAAAAAAATTCTATCCATATTTTCATTACGTATTCAAAAAAGTAGGAAGATTCTTTTTCTTAGATCCTCAACCACAGGCATCAACACAAACCAAAATTAAAAAATAGTCAAATATTGTAACCACACAAAATGACAACCACAATAAAACCTGCTGATACCCTACCACATCGATGCATAAAAGGAGGACTACTATTCGCAGGGACCTTCTTTTTAGGCCTTGGCATCATCGGCATTTTCATCCCACTCCTACCAACCACACCCTTTCTCCTCCTCTCAGCAGCCTGCTACATGAGAAGCTCCACAAAATTCTATCACATTCTCATCAACAACAAATGGTTTGGAACCTATATCAAAAATTACCAAGAAGGAAACGGCATACCCCTAAAAATAAAAATCATATCACTTTTTTTTCTCTGGATAACAATCCTTATCTCAACAATCTATTTTATCCCCATATTATTTGTACAAATCATCCTCCTCATTATCGCCATTGCAGTAACACTCCATATTCTTTTAATAAAAACAGCAGCACACTGATTTCATCACCAGAGCATCCAAACATAGTAAGATACAGCGTATTTCTCAGAGCGAATTTTTTATATCAATCGGCTTTGCACATAAATGATTTACATTGCTATCCTGCACATAAACTCCTACCCGACATTCTCATGGAAATCTATCATGATACCAACCATAAACATTTCCTGAATAAGCACCAAAATATTATGCATCAAGCAATTGCACATAATTTCAATCACCTGTGCAACATCTAAGGGTTCACATCCCTTCCCCCTGCACCTTTTCTTTGAACCCATACATATGTCCATAAAGCAGTTCATATACTGCGCAAGACACAGGGAAGTTATTTTATTTATTTGTAGATACACCCTTATGAACTGGTTGCTACCACTTACCTTAGGACTCTTCGGAATACTCACCTATAAAGCATATGGTTTCGTGAAATATGATTCTCATCGACCAATGATTCAGTTTGCTGCTAAAAACTACTCTCATCCCCTGAAAATCGCTGAAATCGGTGTATTCTTCGGAACAAACGCTCGCAGAATGTTTAAAAAACTTAATGTAGAAAAAATGTTTCTTATAGACCCATATAAAAAATACCAAGATTATAAAAAAGAAAAAAATGTGGTAATGTTTCTACCATCATCCTTTAAACCAGCATTGACCGTACTGAAGAGATATACTAATCGCATTGTCCCCCTACAGATGACCTCTGAAGACGCTGTTGATTTTATTCCTAATGCCCTCGACATGGTTTACATAGATGGCAATCATGCATATGAATATGTGAAAAGAGACATAGAATTATACTATCAAAAGATTAAGTCCGGGGGCCTTATCGGAGGGCACGATATCGAAGGAAATTCAAATGGGAAACATGTACGACGAGCAGTATTCGAGTTTGCAGAGAAAAACAAGTTATCGGTTCATGTTAAAACACCGGATTGGTGGATAATAAAAAACTAATGATCATTTTTCCCCCCCCTGTTTCAATAAAACGATATCAGAATGAATCCATTGACAAAAAAAATATTATGCAAATCAAAAAGGTTCAATACATAAACTCCTCAAGATTATTTTACAGGAGAACCCATTATTTTTTATGACTACACGGGGGGTTCAAATCACTTCCCCTGCATACTTAACCTTTCAACAGGAGAAAAATGCCTAATTTTTAACGGTCCATATTATTGTGGTTAAAAAAAAGTGATTTAAACCCCATTACTTTGTAAATTGGTGTTCGAGTCCCATCGTGTTTGGTCATTCATTATTAAAGTAATATGCTAATATTTAAATATTCGAATATACTTATATAAAGATCATGAATGAAGTTGATATTTTCAAAGCGCTTGCTGATCCTACGCGTTTGAAGATTCTAGAATGTATTGAAAATGGTGAAAAGTGCATCTGTAAAATTATCCCATATACTGGAAAGTCGCAGCCATGTGTTTCTCAACATTTGAAAGTAATGAAACATGCTGGTATCATTGACGAGCGGAAAGATGGAACTAAGATTATGATAAAAACCTCCAATGATGAAATCTTCAGGATTATAGCTCAAGTCAAAAAAATGAAGTGAAATTATGACGCCTATTGATATTTTTTTCTCAGGTTTGGAAATGCTGCAGGAATATCTCTCTGCACACGTACTTACCTGTCTTGTTCCAGCATTTTTTATCGCTGGTGCAATAGCAGCATTTGTATCTAAAAAAGGGGTCATGAAATATTTTGGAGCGCAGGCTAAAAACTATATTTCATATTCTGTTGCTTCTGTTTCAGGGGCTGTTCTTGCAGTATGTAGTTGCACAGTTCTTCCACTATTTATGGGCATCTACAAGCGTGGTGCTGGTATTGGCCCTGCTACAACTTTTCTTTTTGCAGGCCCCGCAATTAATATTCTAGCAATTATTCTAACAGCAAGGGTCTTAGGTTTCAATATTGGTCTTGCTCGCGTTATTGGTGCCGTTGGTATGTCCATTATAATTGGCCTATTAATGGCATTTATTTTTAGAAAAGAAGAAAGAGAAAAGAAAAATAATGCCAGTTTTGTGGAAGGAGGCGATGAAAAAACTAATCGTCCGTTGAAAATATCGGTTTTGTTTTTAGTTCTCCTTGTTTTAATACTTGTTATTGGTGCAGCAAGTTCTGAGTATATCCCTTGGATTCCAAAACTTGCTATAGTATATTTAATAACGATTTTTGTTTCTATTATCCTTATTTTTTATTATACTAGAAATGAGGTTAAACAATGGGGTCATGAGACTTGGAGTTTGGCAAAAAAGATACTGCCGATTCTTCTAATTGGTGTTTTTATCGTTGGAATTATTGGTGGTGTTGCTGTGTATTTTATCCCTGGTGCTGATCCAGCTAATGCTGTTGGTGTCGCAGTTGCACCTTATATTGGTGGAAATAATATTTTTTCGTGTTTCTTTGCTTCTGTTATAGGTGCGGTTTTGTATATGCCTACGCTTTTGGAAGTTGCTATTGTTGGTGATCTTTTTGGGTATAGTGCTGGAATTATGGGTGGCGGTCCAGCTCTTGCTTTATTGCTTGCAGGTCCATCACTTAGTCTTCCTAGTATGATTGTTATTACAAAGGTTATCGGATTGAAAAAAGCCCTAGTATACATCTGTCTTGTAATTGTTGTGGCAACATTTGTTGGATTTATTTATGGATTGATTGGAGGTTAGAAAAAGATGAAAATTGAGATATTAGGTAGTGGCTGTGGA
The DNA here is from genome assembly GCA_018823795.1 of Candidatus Omnitrophota bacterium. Taxonomy (GTDB): domain Bacteria; phylum Omnitrophota; class Omnitrophia; order JAHJGZ01; family JAHJGZ01; genus JAHJGZ01. Next base: position 312 of record JAHJGZ010000072.1, on the reverse strand, counting down.
AAATGTAAATCTGTTGAAAAACTTGTTAGAAATATTGTTGAGGAATTAGGCATTCAAGCAGATATTGTAAAAGTTGAGGATTTACAAGAAATTGTAAATCGTGGAATTATGATGACACCGGCAGTTTTTATAGATGGAGAAGCAAAAATCGTTGGTCGTGTTCCAACAGCAGATGAATTAAAGAAATTACTTCGATAAAAGGTGATTAATTGAAAATAAAAACTCTATTGTTATCTTTGCTTATGGTTGGTATTCTATTATTTTTTACAGGTTGTACTAGCAATAATAGTTCTGATGATTCTTCTTGGTTAG
>JAHJGZ010000071.1 GCA_018823795.1 Candidatus Omnitrophota bacterium | reverse complement strand
TCATGATCACTATTCTGATAGTGAGAGTCGATTGCCCCTATTACTAGTATAACCCACAGTAATTACTATGATACCATCCCGCGTTTTATCAAAAAATGGTAGTTTAATACCTCGTACGCCAGATTTGATTTTACTATAAATTTATCCTATGTTATGATAGCATTTATCTTTAAATAATTATTATACTGAATCGCTATAATTATAAAAATGATACATAATGTACCAGGAGGTAGGTAAATCATGAAAGATATAAGGTTTAGTAAAAAGAAGGTAGATGATTCATGGAAAGATACTATAGAACAAAAAAATGACGCCCCCAGTACCACGCACACTCATGCCGATACCCCGTCAAAAAAATCAGATGAGAAGAGTGATACAACAGACCGCAATGAAGAGCAGCCTGAGCAACAACCGCAACTGAAAAGTTCTGAAGAGAGAATGCCATTAAATTTCGCCTCATTTGTTAGTTCATTGGGAATGCAGGCACTGTTGCATATGGGAGATATCCCCCATCCCGTCACGCAAAAAAAAGAAGAAAATCTTGATGCTGCCAGCGAAATCATCGATATTATTGGCATTCTTGAAGATAAAACGAAAGGGAATCTTACAAAAGAAGAGGCTGATTTTATTACTCGGTTACTACATGATTTACGCATTCAGTATGTAGAAAAGGGTAAATAATAATATTAATATGTGGAATTTATCAAAAGCAAAAATCGGCGTTATCATTAAAATAGCTATAACCGGTTGCGGCGTATTGCTTATTGTCTATATGTTACGAGATAAATTCGATGATGTTTTCGCAATAATAAAAAATTGCAATATCATGCTTTTTTTGGCCTCGTTATTCATAACGATAAGCAGCAATATAATTAGTGCAGCACGTCTCCAATGCGTATTTCGCATGCAGGACATTCGTATGTCATTACGCAAAACATGGAAATTGTATTATATCGGTTATTATTTTAATATATTTCTTCCGACTTCCATTGGCGGCGATATCGCAAAAGGGTATTATGCGTTTAAGTATTGTGGCAAAAAAGCAAACTCTTTTATAGCGGTTGTGATTGACAGATTTATTGGTCTTTGTTCCATTGTGTTTTTATCAGTAATATCAATAATAATTTCATATAGGAAAATTGATAGTCCGGTCATTCCAGCAATAATCATCGGTATTATTATTGTGGGTAGTGTAGTTCTTTTATTCTTTACCAATAAAAAAATCGCATCGTTCTTGAATGTTTTAAACCTGCCGATATTTTCTGAAAAAATAATTAAACAAATAAAAAATCTGTATCAAATAATATATGAATGCAAAAAACATAAATTATTGGTGCTTCGGGCATTTTTATATTCGATTGTATTTCAAATGATTATTATTGCAACGGTATACTTAAATGCAATAGCACTGAATATAGATCTCTCTCTCTCCGCATGTTTTCTTGTAATGCCGCTCGTGTTTGTATTTAGCATGGTACCCTCGATTAATGGACTTGGTATTCGTGAGGGGGCATATATCTATTTCTTCGGTATTTTTACATCACCAGAAAATGCGTTTTCATTAGCAATTCTTGGAGATATCACTCTGTATAGTTTGAGTGTGGTCGGCCTTATTTGTTATATCTATCATAAAGAGGGAATAGCATATAAAGAAATTAAGGGGAACACGTTCGACATGGAAACGATTACAATGAATACGGGAGGGAAAAATGATTAAGAAAGAATTGCTTGATATACTCGCATGTCCTGCATGTAAAGGCACTGTTATCCTGGAAAATGAAAAAATAGTATGCACGGTATGTAAGAAAAAATATCCTATTAAAGACGATATTCCAATAATGCTTATTGACGAGGCGCAAGAGTAAGCACGTGTACCATATCTTATGAAAGTATGTTTTATCTCGCCATATGCCTATCCATTGTTTAACGAGAAATGTACAATAACCTTTGGTGGGGCAGAAGTCCAAACGTATCTCTTAGCGAAAGAACTTTCAAAGGACCATGCGTTTTCCGTGCATATGGTAACAGCTGATTTTGGTCAAAAAAAAAAAGAGCAGTATGGTGGCATCACACTGCATAAATCATTCATCTTACGTACCACGAACACCTATGATGGATTCGTGTCCTCCGTACATCAATGCTTTAACGGTCTAAAATTACTCTGTGTCTTATTCAGTATTAATGCTGATATATACATACAACGTAGTGCAGGCGCCGAAACCGGTATCATTGCATTTCTGTGTCGGTTATGTAACAAAAAATTTATATACATGACCGCATCAGACATAGACTGTAATGGTACGTATATTGCGAACAATAAAGTTCGTGGAACACTTTACTCGTATGGAATAAAGCATGCACACCGCATCCTCACACAAAGCGCTGGTCATAAAAAATTATTGTTCGATACCTCATCATTAAAAAGCACTGTCCTGAGCACGGCATGCCCCCTATATCCACTATCGAATCAAAGAAAGGAGTATATCCTATGGATTGGCCGATTAATTGATTTAAAACGACCTGATTATTTTCTATCCCTTGCCGAACATTTTTCTTCGGAACATTTTTTAATGATTGCGCCAAGAAGCGGTGATGAGAAGGTGTATGATAATTACATAAAAAAAATAAAATCATTTAAAAATGTGGAATATCGCAATCGTGTTCCCTTTTCAGAAGTTGATAGATGTTTCAGCAAAGCCAAGATGCTTATCAATACATCAAGTTACGAAGGATTCCCAAATACATTTGTTCAGGCGTGGAAATGCGCTGTCCCTGTTTTATCAGTGGGCGTGAATCCTGACGATGTATTCGACAAACATAAGGTAGGTTATTGCACGCACACAGTGGAAGAATTATGTGAAAAAGTCGCACGGTTGCTTGCTGATCAATCTCTTTATCAGTCCCTTGCAAAAAATTGCTACGATTATGCCTGCACAAATCACAATATCGACACTATCATAAAACAATTTAAGGAAATACTGAACTGTCGTTCGTAATGTACTATGACACTATTTATAAAACATGAAAAACATATTTATTAATTGCCTTATTTCTATCATTGCCTGTATATCGGTTTGTATACTATTAGAACTGTATATCCGGATCGAAGAGCCGCCTGACCATGGAAAGTTATATATAAAAAGCAAAAACAAAATCCTTAAGAATGAATTAATGCCGAACGTCGATGTAGTACGATTGGGGAAAAGAGTTACGATTAATGCAGGAGGCTATAGAGGCACCTATTATAAAAAGGATAAGGATACACAGACGTTTCGTATTGCCGTCTTAGGTGATTCATTTACTTTTGGTCATGGCGTCACCGATGAGGAAACCTACTGCGCTCAATTAGAGAAATTATTAGTCAATTCAAGTCAGTCAAGAACTTTCGAAGTATTAAACTTTGGTGTTAATGATTATACGACACAACAAGAGTTTGAGTTATTTAAAGTAAAAGTTGGTGCATATAATCCGGATGTAGTAATTCTTGGCTATTATTATAATGATTTACTGCATACAGTATCATCGATAAAACCTGATCTTCGCAGTGAAAAAAAGATAGCACGTGAGAGAAAAAAAAGCATGTTTGATTTTCAAGCAAAAATTTTACGCACCGTAAGAAAATCATATTCATTACGATTTCTGACGCCACGGATTAACGCACTTTTAAGACGTTTTAATATCCGTGGTTATGGCGAATCCGGTTATTTTAATTATCAATATGTATCAGATTCGTTACCGTGGCAATATAACAAAAAGATCCTTTTAGATTTTAATAAGGAATGTAAGAAGCGTAATGCAACATTATTAGTCATGCTTATCGTTGACGCATTAAAACTTGATGAAAATTACCCCTACAAAGAAACCCACGAAATCGTTCGTTCATTCTGTGACAGTAATAATATCGTAGTGCTCGATTTGTACAAAGAACTAAAAGGGCAGAATTTTACGCGTTATCGGTCAACGCTCTTAGATGCTCACCCCAATAAGAAATTACATGGCATATATGCAAAAATATTGTATAATTTCATATCCGAACATACGCTTATTAATTAAGGAGACAAACAATGAATAGTAAGATTAAAATATTATATCTTATATCTGAATTGAATGTCGGTGGTGCAGAAACAATGTTATACGACCTGGTTACACGTTTGGATAGAACCTTGTTTGATATAACCGTTGTTTCGCTTCAAGACGAAGGTCATTTTGGTCCTTTGTTGAAAAAAGCGGGTATTACCGTTGAAAGCCTTGATATGGACCATAAATGGGATATTGCAAAACTAACCGGCATACACACAATAGTAAAAGATAAAGGCTTTGACATTATTCACTCACTCATGTTTCATGCAAATATTATCGGACGAATTGTTGCGAAATTATACAAAATTCCTATCAATATTTCTGCTGTTCATACTATTGAAAAGGGGCAACTCTGGCATTTAGCTATTGACAGAATGACACGATTTCTCGTTACTAAGGAAACGGTCGTCTGCGATGCTGCTCGATTGTACATGATGGAAAAAACGAGAATAAAAAGTGAAAAAATTACGGTCATAAATAATGGTGTCGACCTTACACAATATACGGGTCCATTTGACATTGAAGAACTAAAAAAACAATACGAACTGCCGCCGGATAAGAAAATTGTCGGAACAATCGGATCTCTTACGAAACCAAAGGGGCATATACACTTTATAAAGGCCGCAAAATGGGTGTTATCGAAAGAACCCGATACGATATTTGTAATTGTGGGAAGGGGGCCGCTCAAGAAGAAATTGCAGCATAAAATAATACAATTAGATCTTGATAAACACATACGTTTCTTTGATTATGTCGCACCAATCGCCAATATGCTTGCAACGTTCGATTGTTTTGTGCTTTCATCATTATGGGAAGGAGTTCCGATATCGCTCCTCGAAGCTATGGCGTTAAAAAAGCCCGTTGTCGTTACCGCAACCGGAGGCATGACTGAGGTGGTAAAGAATGATAAAACCGGTTTTGTGGTTCCTCCCGCAGATGAAAAATATCTTTCAAATGCAATTGTTGAGGTATTTAAAGACCCGACACGTACAGCAGAGATGGGAAGTAGTGCCTATACTACTATTACGCAAAGATACACGATAGAATCTACGATTAAGAAAACTGTTTTTCTCTATGCGTCACTCGTGGCCCAATTTTGCAAAAAAAAAGAAGTTAAGGAAAAGGAAGGAAGTACATAAGTAATCAATGAATAATAAAGATACTACAATCTTAGTTTCTGTCGTGATGCCAGCCTATAATGAGATTCACACAATAAGGCACATCATCAGTAAAGTGATGGCGGTTAAACTGAAAAAAGAACTTATTATTGTTGATGATGCGTCGACTGATGGGACAAGAGAATATTTACGGTCAATTTCGGATAAACACATTACTGTTGTCTTTCATGAACACAATAGAGGGAAAGGGGCTGCGATCAGAACAGCATTGCAATATGTAAAAGGGGATATTACACTCATTCAAGACGCTGATTTAGAATATGACCCTGAAGAGTACGGTCAGTTAATAGAGTTGATTCTTAAAGATAAGGCTGATGTCGTATACGGCTCGCGCTTTTTATCTCGGACAAGGGTATTTTATTTTTACCATTTACTGGGCAATAAAATAATCAATCTTTTTGCAAACATCTTATTCAACACAACATTTACCGATCTTGAGACATGCTATAAGGCATTTAAAACAAAGACGATACAAGACATTCCACTCCACTCAAACTCGTTTGGTTTTGAAGCTGAGATTACGGCAAAGCTCGTAAAGAGGAAACTACGCATTTTTGAAGTTCCGATTTCATATTATGGCCGAACCTACGAAGAAGGAAAAAAGATAACCTGGAAGGATGGGATTATTGCGCTCTACTGGCTCGTTCGATGTCGTTTTTCAAAAAATTAAAAAAGGATACCTGTTTTATGTATAGTTTAATTATTCCTGTTTATAACGAAGAAGAAAGCATTAGCGAGATAATAGATTCATCACGAAAATGTATGATGGATTGTCTTCATGGTGGGCCATTTGAAATAATCGTTGTCGATGATGGGTCAGGCGATCAAAGTCTCACTATTGCTAGGACTAAAACGTATAAAGAATTAGTCGTGTTACAGCATTCGACCAGACGTGGTGTCGGGGCTGCTCGCACAACCGGTGTGCTGCATGCAAAAGGGAAAAAGATTTTATTTATCGATGCGGATTGCACCTATAATGCGTCTGATATTCCAAAAGTTATTGAGGGACTTACACATTCCGATATGGTCATAGGTGCGCGCAAGGAAGAGAAAGGTACGTTTTTTATCCTACGGGCAAGTATAAAATATTTATTCAGAAAACTCGCCGGCGCCCTGACGAAAACTAATATTCCGGATTTAAACTCAGGATTGCGTGGAATGGATTGTGATAAAACGCGTCAATTTCTCTACGTGCTGCCAACAGGACACTCATGGGTAAGTACGATCACCCTCTGTTTTCTTGCAAGTGGTTTTTCGGTATCGTTTATTCCTATTACATATAATAAAAGGAAAGGAAAATCGAAATTTAAAATAGTCCGCGATACCTACTCATTTTTTGTTACCATTTTAAAAACGGTCGTGTATTTTTATCCGCTCCGCGTTATCATGCCGGTAAGTATTTTCTTTTTTATGAGTGGTCTTGTTTTTTTCACCCGTGACATTATTCAAAGAAACATGGCCGATACGACAATCCTTCTCTTTGTGGTCAGTGTTATCATGTTCATTTTTGCGCTTATATCTGAGCAGCTTGCGTGTCTGCGTCGTGAAATCAATCAAAAAATAAATCAATAATGTCAAAAAAATCTATACTACTCATTGTACTGCTCATTATTTGCATCGCTTCCGTTATACGGTTTTATAATTTAAAAAATCAGGGGTTTCTTTCATGGGATGAAGGTATGTACATGAATGAAGCAGTCTTTTATAGAAGCCTCATACATTCGATACCTTCATTCATTTCAAAATATGCGAATGGCACCTTGGATGCTCAAGTCATCATAGAAGACGTTAAGGGATGGCCGCCATCATCTGCTAAGCCAATGCATAGTTTTTTTATTTATCTGTATTCTTATGCTGTTGGTCTTGACGTTTTCTCGTCAAAATGCGTCGCTGCAACGTTCGGTATATTTTCCGTTATTATGCTTTTTATGCTCATGCGGTTATGGTATGGGACAACCATCGCCATCGTAGCGGCGCTGTTTCTCGCCTGTTCAGGATATCATATTTATGTTTCGCGTATTGGCGGGCCTGAAACAATATCTACTTTTTTTATTCTGTGTGCGTGGTATTGGTATGGCAAGAGCTGTGTCGACAAGAATTCCTTCGGCAAAAATAACTATTTCATTTTATTGTGTGGCATCGCGCTCGGCTTGTGTTTTACTACCTGTTATCGATGGATTATTGTTATTCCTATCATTTGGATATATGAATCAGTGCGATTCGTAAAGGTTGCTGCGACAGAGAGAAAAGTAATTATTAAACGGATACTCCTGTTGACGATTTCTTTTCTCTTTTTGCCAATTCTATGTGAGATGGTCTACTGGCCGCTCCATTATATGCCCCATTTTGAGGTTTCATTTCGGCATATGCCAAAAAATATTTTCGGCTATTTTAATCAGCTTATCTATTATCTGGTATTCCAATCAAAGGCCGGTACCTTTCTTATTCATGACCTTTACATTGATTTCTTCCTGAAACTTAATGGTGTTGCATTAACATCACTTTCTTTGATTGGGTTGATTATGTTGATTAAAAGACACAGCCCCAAAGACCTTCTTGTTGCGCTTCCCGGGCTCATTGTATTTACCGTGCTCAGTATTAAAACAAGAGGGAATTCACTGCGCTATATCTCACTGGCGTTACCGTTTATTGCAGCATTGGCCGCAGTAGCGCTCGTTCAATTATTTCTCTATATTCCCCTGCATAAAAAAACGCGTACGACGTTAATAGCAATAACCGCACTTATTGTTTCCTATACGAGCATCTATAACATAATCGAACTGACAACAATAAGGGCAGGATACCAAAGCGCAATGGAATACCTGCGGCAAAATCACGGGGAGCGGCATCTTTCAACATCGAATGCGTATTCTGAATTCTATTTTGGAAGAAATGTTGCCGAGCAGACACCTGCCCGGCGCGAGGACTTGAAAACGTTATTACAGGAGGGGGCATACCGTTATGTCGTCTTAGATTTTATGAGTCATCGTGTTTTAAAAAAGGACACGAAGGCAATCATCGAAAACTATTGTACGCCGGTTGCTCGTATTAAAAATGATATCGGAAAAAATTATTTTACCCTTATAGAAAGCGTCGGATATCGCCACCATAAAAAAAATTACATACGAGATGCGCTCAATGATCCCCATGCTGCTTTTATCGAAATCTACGATGCCGATGCGGTCCTGCGGGTTTTATCCGTCCGTAACCGTCTATAAAAATGTACCAATCCATAGCTCGACAATAAAATTACCATAGGAATAATAGGAATGCGAAATCGTGGCAATGCTGAAAAGGCAGCATGAAGGAGGGTGAAGTAGACAATAATCGTTAAGGGAATGATGTGATATACAGCCAAACACCCATTTTTACACAATGCAATAAGGCCGTATACAAATAAGCATAACAGTGTATAGTGGGATAGATATATCAGCCATTTTAAAATAAATCTATCGCGCAAAATTTCTTCCTCACCCGGAATGCGGAGCCAAAACCTCACTGTTTTACCCAGACATAAGCGAATATACGTCGTTGGATCGCTTTTAATGCGTTTTAGGGCTTCCTTTTTTAAGTAGTCGTCAATACGGTAATGTCCTTTTATTGTCGGATCAAATTTTACCGCGAGACGATTATGCAACGCATTCATTTCACTTGAGTATGTCCCACCCCACGGTTCATAACTTCCAATCCATAAGTTCCCGCCAATGTTTGAGCTTACCGGTATAAATTTATTAAACTGAAAAAAATTCCTCGCAGTCCAGGGAAGAATCGTTATACAAAACGATCCGATAAAGATAATAAAAAAGGGGAGTACCCACCGCCATTTTTTATACATACAGCAACACATAAAAAGAAATAAGGGGAACAGTAAGCATATCGGCTTGCCAAGCGTTCCAATGCCGAGCAGAATGCCACTGAACATATAATATTTTTTTTCGCTCCTTTTCATAGCAAGCATAAGAAAAAGAAGTGAAAATGTTATTACATGCGTTGCAATCGTTTCAGAAAGAATAAAAGTTGTCGAGCCGATGAGCGACGGATGGATCATAGCAATGCCACAGCCAAGGTATGCAATCAGCACGTTCTCCCAAAGTATGAGTGCACAGATAAACACCAAGAGACACGTCAGAGCATCCAGACCAGCTTGTATGATGCGAATAGGTGGCAACGACTCACCACATACAAAAAACACAGAAGCAATAAATGCAGGATAGAGCGGTGCACGAGAATCATCCGGGATCGTACCATCATATGAAAAACTTCGATGAGCACGAATGTTCCGGGCTAATTTAATGTAATCGCCTGAATCAGACCCTTCCTGTGGCAGAGCGAGCACGGCTACAAGACGGATAGTAAAAGAAATAAAGAAGAGCAATATGAGTATGCTGCAATTTATTTTATTGTACTGGAGAGAGTTTTTCATTTTTTGCGTTGAATCCAAAAATAAATGATTCCGATAATCATACCAAAACACCGCGCACCTGCGCGCACGATACCAAACGGTATGTACACAACATATCTTTTTTTTCTTATCAATGTAACAATGCTCACGGTAATAGGTAATTGTAAAAAAATTAAGCAGCAGAGAAGACCAAGTACAATAGGGATCACCGCATTGATAAAGATAAAGGGGGAAAGAGCGAGTAACAACACCATAAGTGGCGGCTGCATATAATCCCACAGATCGGAGTAATCATCACCAATAACCATTCGGGGATGGTCAACGTAGAGTTTCATTCGCCAAAACCCATGCCAAAATTGTATGGTCAAATACCTCACCATTCCGGTTGGGAAATAATGATCAACAATATTGCTTTTATCGAAAACTGTATAATACCCCTTTGCAACAATACGATAGGCGAGTTCATTATCTTCATGACTTGCCATTGTATATCCCTCGTTGTAACCATTGATAGATTCTAGAAATGATTTTCTGAACGAATAGCCATGAGATCCCAAAAACTTTGGATGACGCGGCATGCGTTTATAACGGACTAAAAATTCAAAATAGATGCAGCAGGCAAGTAGGCTGCGCGGATTAGCGATCCCGTACCGGCTCCCCACACATACAATATCGTCAGATGTATACTGCATCATCATTTTCTTAATCCAATTACGTCGCGGAACGCAATCGGAATCGAGAAAAGCAACAATTTCACTGTTGGCATGGCGCCAACCATTATTACGTGCAGACGCAGGCCCATTGTTTTGTTGATAGCGGTAACGTACATTGTACTTGCCGATGACCGACTTCGTTGCATCTATTGATCCGTCATCAACGACGATAATTTCCATCTTTTCCAACGGATAATCTTGCTTTAAACACCCCTCCAGAGCTTCAGATATGGTTTTTTCGCTATTGTATGAAGGGATGACGATAGTTACCGATGGTAGATTCATAATAAGACCAAATGGTATCATAAAAAAATGATGTTAGCAATTTAAAACGAAGGTTTCTCTGTTTATCGCGCCTTCATTTATTTGTTTGATAGAAAAATAGACCTGTGCTAGAATTCACTACTATTTATGAAAATATTATTTGCTAATCCACCAACATTTAAAGATGCAGGCAGTTTTTTTAGACCGGTCCGTTTCCCAACCTACAATTATGCAACACCGGTTATGCACCCACCGCTTTATCTCGCGTACGCTGCAGCATATATACGAAAACAGGGGCATGATGTTGACTTGATCGACGCACCAGCAAATGCGAGTACGGTGAATGATTTTATTGACATGGTTAAAAAAATAGCACCGGATATACTGGTCTTTGAAACGTCAACCCCTTCATTTAGCAATGACTGTCGTGTAGCGCAAAAGGTAAAAGATGCACTCTACCCGCGGATGATTCATAGTGTTTTTTTAGGAACTCATGTTACTGCTTTACCACATGATGCGCTCGCACACAAGGCGGTAGACGTTATTGTATTAGGAGAATATGAATTTTCACTTGAAGAATACATTAAAAAAGGGCCTGTCGATACGCCGGGAATAGGGTATAGAGACGCGCACGGTAGCATTATTATTAATGTACCGCGGCCGTTTTGTGAAGAACTTGATGTGCTTCCGCCTCCGGCGCGTAATTTGTTACCCAATTATAAATATTTTGATCCTATTCTTAAAAATCCATTTACGTTCGTACTGAGTGGTCGGGGATGCCCGTATCCATGCACATTCTGTAATTGGCCGCTCTATCTGACGGGGCGTACATTCAGAAAAAGAAATCCGATTCGCATCGTTGATGAACTCGAGGAGATTCAAAAGAATTATACGTTTCAATCGGTTCTTTTTAATGATGATACGTTTACTGCTGACAGAGATCATGCAATAGCCGTTGCCCGTGAAATCATGAAGCGAAGATTAACCATTCCCTGGGGATGTTATACTCGTGCAGATTGTAACGATGACGAATTGCTATCAACATTGCGGCAGGCAGGTTGTTTCCTTCTGAAAATCGGTATAGAAAGTGCCGACGAGAAAATATTAAAAAATATTAAAAAGGGATACGAGTTACACAACGTCCGCAGCGCTGTAGAGAAAATGTTGCGTTATAAATTTCATGTCCACGGAACATTTGCTTTTGGCCTTCCGGGGGAAACGCATGAAACGATTAAAAAAACAGTTCATTTTGCAAAGACACTCAATCTCTCAACAGTGCAATTCAGTATTGCCGTGCCGTATCCGGGCACTGAATTTTATAATTATCTTGATACCCATGGTTTTTTGTTAACAAAAAATTGGGATGATTACATGCCCTTGAAACCGATCTATGAATATCCGCACCTCAGCCACACTGCTATGCATTCAGCATTACGAAATGCGTATCGTAGTCATTATCTGCGTCCAAAGTATTTTTTTGTTGGTATGAAGCAGTTATTATCTCAGCCAAAAGTTTTTGTGGGAAATGCAAAGAAATTATTAACCCTTATTTCAAGTCATGAAAAAAATTAAAATCGCTCATGTTATTACTCGCATGATTATCGGCGGCGCACAGGAGAACACGCTCCTTAGCGTTGAAGGGCTTCACGCAAACGCTGAGTACGACGTAGATTTAATAACTGGCCCCGCTATTGGCCCTGAAGGCACCCTTTTAGACAGAGCGTATAAAAACAAAATATCAGTACTCCTTATCCATGAAATGAGACGGAATTTAAATGTCTATTATGATACTATCGCTTTTATCAAGTTATACAAACTCTTTAAATCAAAAAAATATGACATCGTTCATACACACAGTTCTAAAGCAGGAATACTGGCACGCGCAGCTGCACACATAGCCAACGTTCCGGTCATCATTCATAGCATTCATGGATTAGCGTATCATCGCTTTGAAAATCAAGTGCTGAATATCATCTATATATACGTTGAGCGTTTGGTTTCACGGTGGACGCAAAAAATTATTACGGTTTGTCCTGAAATGACACGCAAGGCTCTCGCAGAAAAGGTTGGTACCCCGGAGCAATATCAAACCATTTATAGCGGAATTGAAACGGAACGTTTTACAACCGCTTCAAAAAGTGATGCGACACTCTTGCGAAATGAATTAGACATTCCTGAAAATGCTCTCGTTGTTGGGAAAATTGCTCGTCTTTTTTATCTCAAGGGACATACATACTTATTGCCGGCAATCAAAAAAGTTATCGATCGTAAACCGAATACCTATTTTTTATTGGTCGGCGACGGGATTCTGAAAAATATGTTACAACACGAAGCAAAAAAACTCGGCATTGATCGTCATATACGCTTTGTCGGTCTGGTGAAGCCTGAAGAGATTCCGCGATATGTACAGTGCATGGATATAGTCGTTCATTTATCGTTGCGTGAAGGATTGCCACGGGTCGTACCACAAGCGTTTCTCTGTAAGAAACCGGTTGTTGTATACGATATTGATGGTGCGTACAACATTGTCGAAGATGGAAAAAATGGATTTCTTATTCCGCCAAAATCGATTGATATGATCAGTGAAAAAATACTCTTTCTTATTGAAAATAAAGACGTACGGTCAAAAATGGGGATGGACGGCTACCACAAAGCTATTGATTTGTTTCCGTATGAGCGAATGGTCAAGGAGCTTGATGCGCTCTATAAAGAATATATGGTGTAAAGCAGCTCGTCTCTACCATGAAGAAACAGGACATTTGACTTGACATAAAAAACAGTTTCATGTATATTCTTCACCTAGTATAATACATTCTGTTATAACAATTTACGCAATAACCTTTAACCGACAAAAGAGAAGGATTTCTATGGGACTATTAGATAGCTTTTTCAACCTTTTTTCGAATGATATGGGTATAGATTTGGGTACTGCAAATACGCTCGTTTATCTGAAAGGACAGGGGGTCGTATTATGTGAGCCGTCCGTTGTTGCTATTGAGCGTGGAACGAACAACGTATTAGCAGTTGGCGAAGAAGCGAAACGGATGCTGGGGCGTACGCCGGGTAATATTATTGCTATTCGTCCTATGAAAGACGGTGTTATCGCAGATTTTGATATTACTGAGGCAATGTTGCGCTATTTTATTCGAAAGGTAAATGCAAAAAAGAAGCTGATTAGTCCACGAGTGATCATTGCGGTGCCAAGCGGAATTACGGAAGTTGAACGACGCGCGGTTAAAGATTCTGCTGAAAGAGCAGGAGCCCGTTCGCCGGTGTATTTAATTGAAGAACCCATCGCAGCAGCAATCGGCGTGGGGTTACCTATTCAAGAACCGGGTGGAAATATGATTGTTGATATCGGCGGCGGTACGACAGAAGTCGCTATTATTTCTTTAGGCGGTATCGTGTATTCAAAATCTATACGTATCGGCGGTGATGAATTTGATGAAGCCATTACGCAGCATTTAAAAAAGACATACAATTTACTTATTGGTGAAATGACGGCCGAAAATATTAAGATCGCAATCGGCTCTGCCTATCCGTTAGAAGAAGAAATAAAAAAGGAAGTAAAAGGGAGAGATATATTAGCAGGGCTTCCCAAAACAATTACGATAACGAGTGAAGAAATCCGCGAAGCATTGTCAGAGCCAATTTCATCCATTCTTGATGCCGTACGAATAACCCTTGAGAGAACTCCTCCGGAGCTTTCTGCTGATCTCATAGACCGCGGCCTTATTCTTGCAGGCGGCGGTTCACTATTGCGGGGACTTGACAAGCTCATCAGTGAAGAAACAGGACTTCCGGTAAACATCGCTGACGATCCACTAACTTCTATAGCCATCGGAACAGGGCGCACGTTAGGGGAGCTTAAGTTTTTAAAAAAAGTTACCAGCGAAGTCGGCAAGTATGCTCTCTAAGTAAGTTACCTTCGATGCAATTCTAATAAATTTCAAGTCATTTTCTATCGGCGGAAACATTGAAACATAAACACATAATTGTACTCTTAGCGGTAATTATATTACCGGTTTTTTTTGCATTAAATTCAACCCATTTTTACTCTCACGTTAGAAATTTTTCTATCAACACCTTTCAGCCACTTTTTGAGGCATCAAATTTTTTATTTTACAACCTTTCTGATGGCGTCAGCCGTATTTTTGATGCTATTCAACAGTATCGTTCTTATGAGCATCTGGGGCGGGAAATAATTCAATTAAAACAAAAGATTATTGATTATGACGAAATAAAGTCAGAGAATGAACGGTTAATTGAATTGCTACACTTTAAAAAAACCGTGCCGGTTGAACATGTGGTAGCACAAGTCATTGGGCACGACGTTTCCCCCTGGTCAAATTGGATAGTGATAAATATTGGAACTCAGGATGAGGCAGTAAAGGATATGCCTATCATTGCACAGGGCGGTCTTGTAGGAAAAATCGTTTTCGTCAGTTTAACAACATCGCGATGTATTCTTATTATTGATCATCAGTCAAAAGTAAGTGGTATAATCCAACGCTCGCGCGATACCGGCATTATCGAAGGCAACGGTAACGGACTCCTTACGATGCGCTATCTCGATTTAAATACGAATGCACAGGTTGGTGATGTCGTTATTACGTCCGGCCTCGGCGGTATTTATGCCAAAGGCATTCCTATAGGTTCTATTACCATTGTTGGTGTGGAGGATAATGGACTTCACGTTTTTGCAAAAATAAAGCCATTTGTCGATTTTTCAAAACTGGAAGATGTTTTATGCTTAAAAAAATCAAGTTAAGATTATTCTTTGTTGCCATAAGTGTGATTATTCTGCAAGCAACGTGTGTCCCGTATGTTGCTGTGGGCACGATACGCCCCGATCTTTTCTGCGCACTCTTTATTTGTCTTTTGATACGACACCCGAATATCAATGCGATGTATTTAGCGTATATTATCGGAATTATTAAGGAGCTGTATTCAAATAATTTTTTTGGGCTTGAAATCACTTCATTAGTGATACCGGCCCTCTTTTTTCCCACAATAATAAAAAAAGCTGATATTGAAAGTTATCCGGTACGAGTATTGATAATTTTTCTTTTTATATTGAGTTCGTTGTTTGTATTCATCTGTTCTCTCATTATTACCGAGGGGGCGTATCATATAATTAATTCATTAGTCAACAAGTTATTGGGTATTGCACTGTATACGACGATAACCGCACTCATTATGGATCATATAATAAAGATTTGCATCCCCCGGAAAACAGTGCAATATGAGCTCTTTTAAATGAGGACATGTTTTAGTGAACGACTGTGAAGCTAAAATATAAGTCCGAATTTATCACCCCTTCTTGCTTTCGCCAGCCTGCTTTCAGGCAGGCAAGAAAGCAGGGGGGATACAAGCAAAATATGGAGTTATAACAATATGAAAACAAAAAAATACATACGCCTGTTTGTTTTAATCACGTTTTTTCTATGTGTCTTTGTTTCTGCGTCTAGTGTTGTATGTACATCAGAAGACAAAGAACAAAATGCGATTCCGTTTATATACGACGAGAGTGAAGAAATAGGTTTTTTTAGAGAGGCGGCATCAAATGAAAAAAGAATTATCATTGATGATTTCGATGATGGCAATTTGAAAAACAGGCTCGACGGGCAGAGTGGTGGGTGGAATCTCGACCCGAATGATGAATTTACGTCGTGTCGCCCTGAAATTGTCTCCGTGCCCGCTCCTGAATTATCGAAAAAAGTATTACAATTAACCTATGATATAGAAGCGTCCGAGACCGCGCAAAACGGCTATTGGACTAAATTAATGAATATTGATGCAACCAATTATGATCATTTAGAATTTTTAGTCAAAGGGGATAGTGAAAAGGGGTTTACCAGTTCTTTCATTGTGGAATTAAAAAAATTCAAGGATGAAACGCGCACTGAAAAACTTGCGGCATCGTATATCGTAACCTGCGTTACTTCGAGTTGGCAGCGTTATTCAATTCCGCTTAATAAATTCAGTGCTATTCGCGAGATGAAAAACCTTGATGAATTGGTCATTATTTTTAATGATCGTTTGTGTGATAACAAAGAAGGGGTTCTTTATTTTGATACATTTCAATTTCGAAAAACCGGCCATCCCGGTCCGAGCGCCTTTGATTTTAGAGGCAGCGCACTTAAAAAAACGACACATGAATATGATCCTACTGGATGGGCACAATGGTTGGCAAAACGGCTCTGTGGGTACCCGAAACAGGTCTACGTCAAAAAGGAGTTTCCAAAAGATGACCGAGAACTTCTTTTAGAAATAGCATACGATACGTGGCGGTTCTTTGATGAAGTCGTTGATAAAAAAACGCATTTACCTCTTGATACTATTTGTCTTACTGAAGAGGGTGTCTTCGGCGAGGGAGGATATGTCGGTGACTATACAAACGTCACCAATATCGGACTCTATCTTATTTGTTTGGTGGCTGCATATGATTTTGGTTTTATTGATAAGGCCGAAGTGCTTACACGAATAAATCAAACGCTCGGCACCGTCGAATCACTTGAGACCTATAAACATTTTCTCTTTAATTATTACGATACGACAACTGCCGAACGAACGAGTAATTTCATCTCATGCGTTGACAGCGGATGGCTCGCAAGCGGTGTGTATGTGGCAAAAAACGTCTTTCCTGAAAATGAGGAGTTGCGAAATCGTTGCGACGCATTATTAGACACGTGGGATTTTTCGTTTTTTTACGATGACGTGGCACAACAATTTTTTCACGGATATTTTAAAAATTTAGAAGCCTATGCTAACTATCATTACGGCGCATTTTATTCAGAATCGCGTATTGCGAGTTACCTGGCAATTGCACGCGGTGATGTTCCCCTTGAGCATTGGGTAAGGCTCCATCGTACTTTTCCTGAATCATACTCCTGGCAACAACAGATGCCGATTAATCGTAAAGAAAAAACCTTTCACGATATCACGTATTTTGGCGGTTATTATGAATATAAAGAGCAATCCTTTGTGCCTTCCTGGGGCGGCTCACTTTTTGAGGCACTTATGCCTGCACTATTACTCAATGAAAAAGATCTTGCTCCTGATAGTTTAGGGTTGAATAATCTACGACATGCTCAATTGCAGGCATCATATGCAAAAGATACCCTTGGCTATCCGGTGTGGGGGATGAGTCCCTCCTCAGTGCCAGAAGGGGGGTACTCTGAATACGGTGTCAAATACGGCGGGCTTAAAGGATACAAAGACGGTGTCGTAACCCCCCATGCAACATTTTTAACTCTTGAATACATCCCGAAAAAAGCAATAGAAAATATACGCACACTAATTAACCTGTATGATATATATGGCGAATACGGATTTTATGACGCGGTAAATCCGAAGACAAAAAAGGTAGCGTTAAAATATTTATGTCTCGATCAAGCCATGATTTTTATTTCGTTGGATAACTATTTAAACGATGGAATAATGCGCAATAGATTTCATCAGGACCCGGTTGTCGAGAACGGTGAATTTTTATTGCGCGATGAAAAACTATTTGAATAATGGCGCTCGCGATAGTATACTTTAATTACAGAAAGGAGGCTGGCGCGTACACATGGGAAAGTTAATCATTGTTGTGATACTAATTGGTTTAGCGGTATATACTTATAAAAACTTTGATCAATTTGAAAAGGGGACTTTTTTTGAAAATATTATTACAACATGTAAAGAACTGATTCCTGGATCAAAAAAAGGAAGTATTGCGGTTGTTAAAGACACAAAACCCGTACGCGGCGATGATACACCTGCCGTACATGAAACGCCGCCGGCGGCACCACCGCCTAAAAAGGATCATGTTGTTATTACGCTTACGAACGGCTTTCAGGCAATGGGAAAGATTAAGAGAGAAGACGGAGGTAGCTTTACGATCAACTATCAGGGGCTGCCGGTAACATTCAATGACTATGAAATAGACCGTACAAAGCTTATAACTAAAGAAGAATATGATGAGATAGCCAAACAAGCTATTCATTATTAGCATTGCTATTTTCGTGCAAATTTATTTCACTTCATATATTCTTACCAATACCAATTTTTCTATAACGATTTTTTATGATAACGATAGCACGCATTAAGTTGTTTAATTATTTTTTGTATATCCTGTTCGGTATACTTATATTTTCTTTATTCCGGTTCCAAATAATCGACGGTGATTACTATAGAACGCGGAGTGAAAATAACCGGATACGGCTTATCCCGGTTAAAACGGTGCGCGGCCGTATTTTCGACACAAATCATGTTATCCTTGCAGACAATCGACCCTCATTTAACCTCTACATCATTCCCAAAGACTTTAATAGTGAAAGTGCTGAAGTATTGTCAGAAATCATAGATATTCCCGCACAGACGATACGCTCAACGCTTACCAATACGTCGCAACCGTCGTTTGTGCCCCGCGTGCTCAAACGAGACATTTCCTCACATGACGTCCATTGCATTGAGGAAAGAAGCACCGATTTCGGCGGGGTGTTTGTCGAGGTATCAGGAACGCGGTATTATCCATTACGGGAAATAGGTGCACATGTCATTGGCTATCTGGGGAAAATCTCAAAAGATGAATATGCCACGAAAAAGTTTATGGGGTATTTAATTAATGACTATGTCGGACGTACCGGCATCGAATACCTGTTTGAGGAAGTATTGCGCGGTGTACATGGCGGCGAACAGATAGAAGTAAATTATGAGGGAAGAAAAATGAGGGTTCTTGCAGAAAAAAAACCGTTTCCCGGCAATGATCTTACTCTCACCATAGATAGCACGCTACAGAAAAAGGTTTATGAATTACTTGGAAATGAGGTGGCTTCGATTTGTCTCATGGACATTAATTCTGGTGAAATTCTTACCTTGCTGAGTAATCCCAGTTTTGACCCGAATGCCTTTGTAACGCCGTCGCGAAGCAATGAACGTATTGAACTTCTACGTGACCAGACGCTGCCGTTTCTTAATCGTGTTATTAGTTCACGGTATCCGCCGGGTTCGGTGTTTAAGCTGGTAACGGCGCTGGCTGCTTTAGATGCCGGAAAAATTACACAACATACTGCTTTTACCTGTACGGGGGTATACAAGTTATCTCCAGACACCCGTCCATTTCACTGTTGGTCAAAATATGGACACGGCACGGTTACACTCGAAAAGGCAATACAGCAGTCGTGTAATATCTATTTTTATCAGATAGGGCGCTTGCTCGGCGCTGATCAATTGGCGCGATTTGCACGGAAATTACGTTTAGGAGAACCGGTTAATATAGAATTGCCCAGTGTTGCTCGTGGCCTCATCCCATCAACGACGTGGAAACGAAAACGTTTTCATGAGCCATGGTACCAAGGAGAAACACTCCATTATGCGATCGGACAGGGATATATTGCTATAACCCCATTACAAGTATTACGTTTTATTTCCATCATAGCAAACGAAGGAACAATTATCGAACCAACGATCATAAAGGGGGTACAGCATAATCCTGAGAAAAGCTCCTTAAGCAAACAACACGTACAAGTGATTAAGCGTGCTATGTTAAAAGCGGTCGATACACGGTATGGCACGGGACATCTTGCCAAGGTTGACTTTTTCAAAATTGCCGGTAAGACCGGAACTGCAGAAACAAAAGGTGAACCGCATTCATGGTTCGCCGGTTTTTTTCCCTACCATAAGCCAAAGATTGCCATGGTTATTGTCGTTGAACATGGCGGTGTTGGTGGCATTAAAGCAGCGAAACTCGCAAAAGAGATAGCAACGATTTGGTATGACCAGCAAAACGAAAGAGCCTTATGATACCATCATATATAAAACAAACATTTAAAGATTTTTATTGGATACTCTTTTTTCTTGTTATTATTATCGCATCAATCGGTATTGTTTTTATTCATTCTGCGTCAATGTCCTCAGACTTCACAGCACCGCTCTATGCTCTGAAACAATTTATATGGCTCATACTGGGCATATGTTTTCTGTTTGGCGTAACCGCGGTTGGGTATCGATCATTTCTTAATGTCTCCTATCTTCTCTATATTTGCTCTCTGTTACTTTTAATAGCAGTTTTATTTATTGGTACGAGTAAGTTTGGCGCACAGCGTTGGATTCCACTCGGGAATTTTGCTTTTCAACCATCGGAGTTTGCAAAATTAGCCGTTATTCTGGCACTCTCGCATTATTTGGGAAGCAGAAAACGAAATATCCTTCAGCGAGAGCGTTTTTTTATTGCATTTATCCTCACTTTTATACCATTAGTGTTAATTGTCAACCAACCCGATTTAGGAACGGCTCTTATATTTCTTCCGATACTTTATTGCATGTTGTATCTGTGGGGAACACGGTTGAAGTATATATTTATGTCTTTTTTCCTCGGTGCTCTGTCAATGCCTATCGTATGGCATATGTTAAAACCCTATCAAAAGAATAGGCTCCTTACTTTTATTAATATAAACGCCGATCCGCTCAGGGCCGGCTATACGGCAATACAGTCTAAAATTGCAGTCGGTTCCGGAGGGTTCTGGGGAAAGGGACTTTTTGAAGGAACACAGAATCGTCTCAATTTTGTCCCTGAACATCATACGGACTTTATCTTCTGTATCATCAGTGAAGAGGGTGGGTTTTTAGCTGCCTTTTTATTACTTGTACTGTTTTTTATTCTTATAAAACTGGCGATTGGTATTATTCAAAAAACGACCGACCCTGAAGCAAAATTATTGGCAATTGGCATAACAGCAATGTTGCTCTTTCAGGTGTGTATTAATATTGGCATGACAATCGGCTTATGCCCCATAACTGGTCTGCCTCTTCCATTAATCAGTTACGGCGGTTCATCAATGTTAACGTACTTTATTGCATTCGGTCTTTTAATCAGTATCTATAAAGATAGAACAATATTCTAAAAAAAGTCGTATTTTGTATATCGTATGTCGTATTTCGCGTGTCATATGCAGCTGTATAGTAAGGAGCATATTACGTGGGTCGATACGCACATTTTCTCTTGCTGAATTAAATTTGCAGCACTATTCACGATATACGATATGCTAAATACTAAATACGAAAACAATGCTCAAGAAATCACTACTCAAACAGCTTCAAAAACCCGGCCGTTACCTCGGGACTGAAATAAATACCTCTCACAAAAAGAGAAAACGACACCATATTTCTGTCTGCTTAGCATTTCCTGACCTGTATGAAATCGGTATGAGTCATCAGGGAATTCAAATATTGTACTCAATCATTAATGCCCTGGATACCGCAACGTGCGAACGGGTATTTGCACCTGCTCGTGATCTGGAAGAGCTCTTACGTAAAAAAAAGGTGCCGCTCAGCTCTCTTGAGTCAAATACTGCGCTCCACAAATTTGACGTCATCGGATTTTCCCTCTCGTATGAGTTATGCTATACCAATATTTTTACCATTCTGGACTGCAGTACGATCCCCTTCAAATCGGAAGACCGACCCTCGTGGCCCTTGGTAATCGCGGGGGGGCCGGCAAGTGTAAATCCTGAAATACTTGCTGATTTCATTGACCTGTTTGTTATCGGCGATGGGGAAGAGGTTATCAAACAAATTATTGCTCTATGCGCACAACATAAAAAGAAACACAAACAAAAAGAAAAAGAAAAGCTTCTTTGTGCATTGAGTACACTCGAAGGGGTTTACATTCCTCGCCTTTTTAAAAAGGGACCTGCTCATGCAATACAAAAAATTTCTCTTCGATCATTAGACCAGGCACCATATCCGACGAAGCCTATTGTTCCTTATATACAAACAGTGCATGATAGGGCTTGTGTCGAAATCATGCGTGGCTGTCCGCATCAGTGTAAATTCTGCCAAGCGCGGCACTTTTATCATCCCGTTCGGCTTCGTGAGGCTAATACGATTAAGGAGCTGGCGCAAAAGATTCTAGCCGCAACCGGCCATGACGAACTTTCACTGCTTTCATTATCGAGCGGAGATTATCCTCATATTGAATCGCTCATCAAGGACTTATCTCAGTCGTGCTCGAATAACCGTGTTGCGTTATCATTTCCCTCAATTCGTGTAGAAAAATTGATTACAATATTACCTTATTATCTTTCACAAACAAAAAAAACCGGTTTAACGTTTGCGCCGGAAGCGGGATCTGAACGGCTACGTAGGTTCATTGGAAAAAATATTAACATCGACTATTTGAAAGAGTCAACGCTTGAAGCCTATACGAGAGGGTACCAACATATCAAACTCTATTTTATGATCGGACTGCCGACTGAAACGCGCGAAGATCTCGACGGGATCGTTAAGCTTGTGTATGAACTGGCAAAGATGCGCATGCAAGTAGCAAAAAAACCTGCGCAGATTAATGTCAATATCGGTACGTTCATTCCAAAACCACACACTGCTTTTGAAAGAGAAAAAATGGACTCTGTAGTGCTTATCCAAGAAAAACAAAACTACCTTAAAGAAAAATTTAAAAAAAGGTATATCAAATACCACTTCACTCCGGCTGCCATCAGTGTTTTGGAAGGAGCATTTGCACGAGGAGATCGGCGTATGGGAGACGTCATAACACGCGCCTGGCACAAGGGAGCACGGTTTGATGCATGGAAAGAACATTTTAATGCCGATATTTGGAAACGTGCGTTTGAAGAAAAGGGAATTGATTTAGAACAGTACGCGACCAGACAGATAGAGGAGGGCGAAATACTGCCCTGGGGGCATATTACATTATAACGACCATACTGTTTTGTGTATGGCATACTCTATTCATTACTGAAAAATACGTACAATAGTGTTATGAACAAAAAAAATGGTCTTTATATTATCGCTTATCATGCAGTTCGAACGTTACTATCTAACGCGTATAATTTCACAGCGCATAATAAACTCTTGCAAAGAACTCTATGATACCTAACCGATACACCGTGCTCATGCTCGCCTTTATCGTTTGTATTACATTCTTTGCGTTCATGCCCTCATTATACAATCCGTTCATCAAGTGGGATGATGCGTCCTATGTAACTGAGAACCCTGCTATTAGAGATATGACGTACCGGAACATATATAAGCTATTTACCAAACCAAATGTGCGTATGTATGTACCGCTAACGATGCTTTCATATGCGGTTGAATATCATTTCTTCAAATTAAATCCATTTATTTTTCACACAACAAATCTATCACTCCACCTCATTAATACCGTACTCGTATTCTGGCTTATCTATCTTCTTACGGGGAATCTCACCTATTGTTTTATCGTAAGTCTTTTATTCGGTATTCATCCGTTACATGTCGAGTCGGTTGCATGGATTTCAGAAAGAAAAGATGTATTGTTTTCCTTTTTCTTTCTCATCGCGCATTACAGTTATTGTCTTTATTTGCGCGCAAATAAAAAGCTATTCTATGTATTCACTTTCTGCTTCTGTCTGCTATCTCTTTTTGCTAAACCAACAGCGATGACTCTGCCGTTTGTACTCCTCGCCACTGATTATCTTGCGAAGAGAAAGAAACTTAAAAGAATTTTTCTAGAAAAAATACCTTTTTTTATTCTTATGTTCATCTTCATCCTCATTGCATTAAAAGCGGGGTGCATCGATTCTGAGATGCAACGTAGTGCTATCCACTGGTTTGTTTTTCTGTTTATTCTACCACTTTATTCACTTACATTTTATGTCGTAAAGTTATTCTTCCCTGTTAATCTTTCATGTGTTCATCCGTACGTGGGGCACACTTTTGTTATGAATATTCCGTTCTTAGTTGTGTGCGCAATTATGTTATTTTTTGCCTATTACATAATGCACCGACATATCTTTTTTCGTTTTCCATTCGCAAAGCGGATCATAAAAAACTATAATAAAATTAGGCTTATCGTTTTCGCACTTCTTTACTTCGTAGTACCACTGCTTCCGACACTTCATGTTCCTTTATTGTTTAATGTTATCGCTGCCGAGCGGTATTGTTACCTACCATCAATCGGTATATTCTTAATTATTGCTATTGCGTGTGATTGGTACTACAAAAAACATCGTGTAAACAACGTTAACCAGAAAATATTATTTATCACGTCTTCCCTTGTAATAATAGGGATATTTTCAATAACAACATTTCAACGATGTAAAGCGTGGGGAGACGAATTTCTTTTATGGGATGATTGCATCAGGCAATATCCGCGCTGTGCTTTAGCGTACAATAATCGCGGAGAAGAGTTAGCGCGAAAGGGAAATGTGAAGAATGCGCTCAAAGATTTCCAACATGCGCTTGACATAAACCCACATAAAGCCACCGCATTAAATAATAGGGGATATGCATACTTTATATTAGGTGAGAAAAACAAAGCATTAGATGATTACGAGAAGGCGATTGCAATCCGTCCTCGTTTTACTGGTCCCTATTTTAATAGAGCGGTTTATTACACCGACAATAATGAATTTAAAAAAGCAATTAACGACTATAGCAAAGTGCACATTCTTGATCCTAATAATACCGCAGCCTTGCTTAATCGAGGCATACTTTACTGTAAACAGGAATCTCTTGATCTCGCCCTATCCGATTTTAACGAGGCTATAAAAATCAATCCTAATAGCGATCCATTGTACGTCAATCGAGGGGTTGCCTATGGAAAATCAGGGATGGCTGCGCGTGCACGCGCAGATTTCGTACATGCACTCGCTTTAAATCCTTACAATAAAGAAGCTAAGAAAAATCTTACCTATGTCGACACGCTCGAGTAGTTGTACTCATATTATTTTTAGAAACCTTGAATAACCGGAGGTGTTATATGAAACATAAAGGCTATTGGAAAATTATTGCAGGAATCGCAATGGTAGTGATGTCTATTGCGGTGTACCTGATACATTATCTTATATTCATGGATGCGCACCACATATTTATTTATCTTGTCGGCGATATTGCGTTTGTTTTTATTGAAGTTCTCATGGTCTCACTCATCATACATCACGTACTCAATGAATGGGAAAAGAAGAGCCATCTAAAGAAGTTGAACATGGTCATTGAGGTTTTCTTTAGTGATTTTGGTAAACACCTCTTGGTGTACTTATCAAATTTTGACAACAACTTGCATACCATTCACGATCTTTTGATTGATAAAGATGGGCGTGGTGATATCAATTTCAAAGCAGCATGTAAGGCATTACAGCATTACAAAGCGACATTACTATCAATAAAGTTGATTTATCAAAATTGGCTAAATTCCTCAAAGATAAAAGAGGAGTGCTCATTAACATGCTTCAAAATCCCAACCTCTTGGAGCATGAAACATTTACCGATATGATCATGGCAATATTTCATATTGCCGAGGAATTAGCAGCCCGAAACCTGCTTACCTTATCGAAAGAGGATTTAGACCATGCAAAAATAGATATTGAACGGGCTTATAATAAATTAATCCGACAATGGTTGTCATACATGGAGTACACAAAAGAACATTACCCGTACTTTTTCCGGTTTGCGATGAAGACGAATCCTTTCGATGAAAAAGCTTCGTGGCTTGACCGTTGGCATGAAACGGCAAAGGAATATATAGCTGAGATAAAACCCCACAGCTAGAATTACTGAGGATACGCCTTGTTTTCAAGGCCATAAGTCGTACGTTTTAAGCATATGTCTTAAAGCGTGTGATTTATGGCTTTTTTGTTTGATATTCACTCTTAATTTGCTATAATACCAGACTTTATGACCAAAAGTTCACAATAATAAGCAATTAAATAAAAGGGAAGAGTACTATGCTATCAAATTCCGATTCCGTTCCGTGCGCCAATATGAGGCGTAGCCGGAATTTCCGCATTACACCACTGACATTCATCGGGCTCACGTTACTCGTAACAACACTTATCTTTTCAACAGGCGCCTTCGCTACTCCGTCATTTAATATCCTTGATGCAGGGGAGCGGGGTGTCGAAAAATCGGGATCATCTGAGGGCAACGTCATTACCTCGGTCGATGGCATAACAGGCAACAATGTCCTCGAATGCGATTATTCAATACCCAAGGGCTCATCCATAAAGGTCCGGCTAAAAAATTTTCCGTCAACGCTGACGAAGACAGCCATAAATAGCGCACAAATCGGTCTTCGCTCTGCGAAAGCTGAAGAGATTACACAGATTCAGGTAACTGCAGACATACAGGGGACAAAAAGTACGCAACGCATCCCCTTACGCATCGGGGAAAAATGGGTGTATCGTAAAAGGCCGATAGAGTGGAAAAGTATTGGCGACCTGTCTGAAATCGTATTTACCATTACCTCGACAGGGGACGCTGACCCGGCAACCGGAACAGTTTATTTCAATCTCAATCTTTTTAAATACATTCCACCAAAGAAAAAAGTGCCTGAAATAAAATCAGCTGTTACTCCCGCCCTAACACCTGCAAAAGAAGAAAAGCCGAAAAGTGTACCGCTCAAGACCGCTTTTACTATTATGGATGCCAACAAGCGTGGCATTCTTAAAAGCGGTGATGCAAATGGAAGTGCACTCCCCACATTCGCTGATACGATAGACAAAGACATTCTAGAGTGCGACTACACATTGCCGAAGGGAACGAATATCGAGATACTGGCAAAAAAATTTCCCAAAGAGCTTAATAGTGACACGATCAATACCGTACGAATATATATAAACGTTCCCACGATAGAGCAAACAGCCGATATAGCCGCACACATAGAAATACGGGGTAAAAAGGACACACAGACTATTCTGCTCGAACTTTTCCGTGGATGGAATACGCTCCAAGAGTCTCTTAACTGGGATATGATCGATGAACTCAATGAAGTTTCTCTTATTATTAATCATAAAGGGGAGAAGGAATTAGTTAAGGGAACAATTGCTTTTGCTCTCAACTTTGTCAAACAAGGACTTCCAAAAGAAACAATCACACCGCCAAAAGATTTTACTGCCCTTTATTCACATCTGGATGCGGGGGCGAAGGGGATGTTTAACATCGGCCCGGGAAATGGTGTGGTGAAATGTTCCTTTCATGAGGAGGTAGCAAAGGATGTATGGAAGTTCGATTACACAGTCCCGATTGGGGCAATCGTCGGGGTCTGGAGTCAAAAGTTTCCCGCTGGATTATCGCCAGAAAATGTCGATGCAGTACGGATTGGGGTCAATATGCCAACGCCTGAACAGGTAAATCAGGTGGCAGTTAAGGTTGAAATTAAAGGTGAGACCACGATGCAAAAGATTCCACTCACCCTGCAACCGGGCTGGAATTATTTTCATGAACAGATTGACTGGGGAATGGTCGGCACAATAAAAGAGTTTGTTTTTGTCGTGAGTCCCATGGCAGGCGGACCAACAATTCAAAGCCCTATGGGAGGAAGCCCGATTGAAGTAAGCCGCGCAGAAGGACCTCCACAGGCCATGAGCGCACCGCTGACCGGTACTCTTTATATGGATGTCAACTTCTACAAGCTTTCATTTATCGAGAAGAATTTTATGTTTATAAAACTTATCTCGATTTCCATCATCAGTCTCCTGCTCATCGGACTCATCTCACTGTGCAGTAGTTTTCGTTTTAAACCAAAAGGCACGCCGAGCGCTCGTGGGGTATTGTTTAACGATACTTTTCTGTCACGAATTATAAAGGATTTCATTTATGCTGTTGTTATCGTAGGCATTGCAGGCATTGTACTCTCGATCTATTCACAGGGGACGATAAGCTCTTTAGACGCGGGTATTAGTTTCTCCTTTTTATTCATAGGTTTAATCGGTGTCCTCATCGCCGAAGTATTAAAATTTCAAATCACGGGAAAACATTTAACCCCGGCTGAAGTTTTCCAAAATATGCTTTTCTCCGGTCTTCTGGCAGCAGCAGCAAGCCGTCAAGAGCTTCTGCAAGCACCATCATCATGGCAGAAATTATTCATGGTGAGCAGCCTTACTGCAGCGGTCACCTTTTTGATTTATCATTTCTTTAATATGTATTCACTCGTTACCTCGGGGCGTCACCTGCGGCCGATTACCAGCACATTGCTTGTCATGACGCCGTTTTTGTGCGGCTGGCTGCTCCTTGTTGAAAACATAACGATTATCCAGAATTTTTTTAATGTCACAACCGGCGGCCTTCTCATGAAAGCACCGTTTCTTTGTGAAACACTGAGCCGGATTTTTGTGGTCTTTATCTTTAACGAATTGCTTATAAACGGCATTGGTTTAGTCATCAAAAGGCGAACCCTGAGTCAGTTCAAAGAACATATCCTGGTCCTTTTCGTCTCATTCGGCGTTATTGTTGCCCCACTTATTGCTGATGTTGGTTCAAGCAGCACAGTTGCCGCATTACCGACACTGATCAGCATGATTATTGCAATGATTACCACCATGCTTTCCTATGCAGGGTTGTGGGGTGAAGTGTATCTTATCACCGGCATACTTCTTGATGCGGGGCACCACACCGCACCGTCATGGAAAACTCTCTCTGAGCATGTGCGGGTCGGTATGAAAAAGGGGGCATGGTTCAGCGGGTATTTGCTCGGACTGCTTTTTGCGATCAGTATATTTTTCAATGCAGGATTGACGCAAACGATTATGAAATCAGCGCCGCTTCTGTGCGGTATTATCTTCGGGGCATTAGTCTTTCCGCTTCTTAAAACAATTATTGAAACATTTGACGGCAGTTTTCCGTTTTTTGAACGGGCCAAGTTTAGCTATGGTCATGGAACGCTGTACGCACGCGGTGCAGTGGTTGGGTACGGATTTACGTCAATGGTTTCACAGGGGATGTTTGAACTGTCAATGCCCGAGCGTATTGTCTTCGGCCTTATGGTCGGTCTTGCCGCCTCTGTTGGGGTAAGTCTTTTGCGAGATGCCACGTTTATGGTCCGCGGACAGGGGAAGATACAATCGTGGAAACTTTATCTTACTGATGGGCTCCTCGGTGCATTTGTCGGCTCTGCCGCAGCATTCTATCTTGACGCACGGCAAGTACCGGTCGTCATTGAAAAATTTAAGCTCTACACCAGTTCAGGATTTGATGCCGTCCGTTACATTACCTATCCGCTGGTAAATAAATGGGGCCGTATTGATTTAGGATCATACACCGGCGGTTCAAAACTTCTTTTTACCGAATCGCTTGCTGGCGTTATCAACTGGTCGATTGCCGCATGGCTTTTTGCGATTAACAAAGTTTTTATGCAAGCCTATTTCGAAAAACAGGCAGCGCCGATCAAGTTTTTCTTCTCCAAAGCAGGAGTTGCAATGCTTATCGAACATATGATTTACGTATTGCGGTGGGGATTGTGGATGTCACCGATTATATTTACCTTCCTGCGCATGATGCCGCAGCCAACCTGGTATAACCAGGACGGTGCGATTCGCACGCTGTTTGCTATCTATCATAATGCGACCTCCTCGCCTGAAGCATTTAATGCGTGGAGTTTAAAACTTTTTGTCTGGGTTCTTGCGTTTGATTTCTTCCGTGTCCTTATTTGGATGGATCACATGGGACTACGTGTTGCGACACTGGTAAATTTGAGCTTTCTCGGGCTTGACCGGTTCGATGAATGGATTGCTGAAAAAATCGGTCCTGCAGCAGCACAACGCTATCTTCCCGAAGCAGTGAAACGATTTTGTACGTGGGGACCGTTACTTATTCCGTTTTACCTACCGCGCGGCGCTGATTGGGATTATTGCTGGAGCACTGCAGAAGCAATGCAGGCAGCAGGAGGGGGAGGAATTATTTCTTTTATCCAATCATTACCGTTTGGCCAGTTGCTGCTTCTTATTGGCGCCGCACTTTTAATTGCAACCGGGATTTCATTTCGTATGCGTTCACTCCATAACCGAACTGCGCGACGACGCATTAAAAGTTACGACATTCACAACAGAGAATATAAAGTTGTTGTCAAAGAAAACAGTGAAATCTACAGTGAAGTAGACCATCAAAAACGGACTGTCTTTCCTCCTGAATACGATGTTACCCGCCGTTCCTATGATATGATCGAACCATGTGGAAGAATTCTCTATCTTCTCGATACCCAAAAGGGGAATGATGGAAAAAATTCTTCGTGGCCAATTATTGGAAATTTTCCAACTGAAAACTTTAACCCATCTCGTATTACAAGAATCGATGATTCACTGAAGATTGTCAACATTACTGATGGAATAAAAACAACGATTGATATTAATATTCCTGACCAGGATAGTTTAGCAGAGATCTGGACTATTACGGTTGAAAACCAGACACACACCCCGCGCGCATTAAAGATTGTGCCGTATTGCGAGTGGGTCTTGAATGGAGGACTCCATGACCGGTTCCATACGCAATATGCACGGCTCTTTCCTGAAATGGAATATGTCAGTGATGTCAACGCAGTTCTCGCGTGGCACAAAGGGACCAAATCAATGGGGATTTTAGCTGCAGAAAAGCCGACAGAAGGCTTTCTGACGTCACGCATGGATTTTATCGGGCGCGCGCAGAGTTATTGGACACCGCGGGTATTTCAAACATTGGCGTTTGAAGAAGCACGCGATACGGCTGGGTATCCGACGTTTGATCCGATCGGCAGTCTCTTAATGGATTGCCACGTAAAAGCAAAATCATCTAAGCAGATACGTCTTATGATCGGCTATGCAACAAACAAAAAAGAGGCACTCGATTTGATTAAGGAGCATTTAAAACCAACTGGCGCTCACATAGATCCATCACCGAAGAAAAAACAGCCGCTTATCGGCCACGGTGAAATACTTCCCGGAACACCGCAGCCGTATTCTGACTATATACATGATGGGAATACATTGTCCGTTCATACCCCGTATACCACACGGCCGTATGACCACGCAATGTCAAACCCGGTACATTCTCTTATGGTAACAAACCGCGGACTGCATACGTCATGTAATGGTAACTCACAGCAGAACCGCCTGACGCCTGATTGGCCAGATACGGTTACCAAGGAAGTTCCACAGGAAGCAATTTATCTTTACGATGTCGGGGAAAAAGAATGGTACTGTCCGACCTTGCATCCACTCAATGACCACAGCGCAGAGAATACGTGTGAATTCAGTGTCGACGGAAGCGCTACGTTTCATATGAAGAAGGGGGACATCGCGACAGAACTGACCGTATTTGTACCGCCGAACGATCCAACGGGGGTGTATCTTCTGACGGTAAAAAACAATAGCAATACATCACGAAAAATGAGGGTCGCTCCATATTTTCAAATGGTCCTTGAATTTCAACCTGAAAAATCCGGTACGCTGCGTACCCGGTATGACAAAGATTTAAATGCTTTGTTCTTTAATAATCCTCGCAACATATTTCGTGTCGGCTGGGCATTTGCCTCTATGACCACACCGGCTGAGTGCATCGAAACGCGCCGCGGTCGATTTTTTGGCAGAGGCCGCAGTACTGCCCATCCGGTTATGGTAGAGGAAGGCAAACCGGATCGTAAACAATATACCGATGACCGGCAGATAGCTGCGTTCTTAGGAACGCTGAATATACCGGCAAATAGTGAACGGACGGTTGCTATTATTCTCGGGCAAACCGATAAATTAAAAGAAGCAAAAGCAGTAGTCAAAAAATACCGGACCGTTAAGGCAGCACAATCAAGCCTTAAAGCAACCCGCACCTGGTGGCTTAGCCTCATGAAGACAGTCGAGGTGCAAACAAATCAGCCCGAGTTTGATCAGATTCTCAATTGGCTTAAATACCAGGCGCTTGCCGAACGTATTTGGGCACGCCGGGGATTTTATCAGACGAGCGGTGCATACGGTTTCCGTGATCAATTGCAAGATTGTGTAAACTTACTTTGGGTCGAACCATCACTGGCGCGGAAGCAGATCGTTTTGGCAGCGTCGCATCAGTTTTACCGCGGCGATGTGTACCATTGGTTTTTTACGAGGACTGATGGCCGCACCGCATTCGCATGCCGTTCACATGCATCTGACAATCCGCTCTGGCTTGCATGGGCTACCGCGGAATATTTACAGGCAACGGGTGATGAGTCACTTCTTGATGAAATGACATCCTATGTTATCTCGGAGTTCCCGTTTGCACTGTTGCCGAAAAATAAAATAGGTTATGGCCACATCTATCACCGTTCGACACGCGCAGATTCTGTCTACCGCCATTGCATGAAGTCAATTGATCTGGTGTTCAATAAACGGCTGGGGAAAAATGGCCTGCCGCTTATTCAAGTCGGAGACTGGAATGACGGATTGGATGAAATCGGTAGTGAGGGGATAGGGGAGAGCGTATGGCTCGGCTTTTTCCTCTACTATATTATGAAGGGGATGATCAACGTTATTGAAAAGCGGGACGGCAAAAAGTCCCGGGCAGCCTATCAGAAAAAGATGGATGATCTGGGTGCTGCACTGGAGGCATCATGGCGTCAAGACCGGTATCTGCGTGCATATCATGATGACGGCACAGAAATCGGCGTTAAAGATAGCGGCATTTGGGAAACCGATGCATTGACTGCTGCATGGGCAGTCTATTGCAACATTAATCCGAAACGCTCTGAAGTAGTCTTTAATACCGCACTGAATGTGCTTGAGCGTGAAAATGCGGTACTGCTCGGATGGCCTGCTCTTCGTGAAGACAGCAAGCCATACTTGGGAAGAAGTTCTAAATATCCTGAAGGGGTACGCGAAAATGGTATGTACTGTCACGGCGTTCAGTGGATGATTCGTGCTGCACGACTTCTCACCGAGCGGTTTGACAAAGAAGGGAATGAAAAAAAGGCGGCCGAATATCGCGAAATTGCGTACCGTCTCTGGCGTAAAACGACACCAGTCGGTCACGTAACACCAAAAGAGATCGAAATTTTCGGCGGGCAGCCGAATAAACAATGCGCAGACATTTTAACCAATTATGATATTGGCCGCATGATCTGGAATGGATATACGGGCGCAGCAGGCTGGCTTTTCAGACAATCGATGGAAGGGGTTATCGGCGCATCACTACACAATAACAAATATAGCCTTCCGGACGATCTTGACCAGCCGCGAGGAAAATTGAAAATAATAGAGGCGTCGCGCGATTTGAAAAAAAGCCCCTTTAAGACAAAAAAGGTTTCAATTCTACCGCCAGAGGCGGATTAAGACAGCTTGACTTGCAAAGTGAACTAATTTACAATTGACACTTTGTAATTTAAAATTTACATCGGGGCGTGGCTCAGTTTGGTTAGAGCACCTGCTTTGGGAGCAGGGGGCCGCAGGTTCGAATCCTGCCGCCCCGAATTAACTTTTTACATGATGGATTCGAAGCGAGTCCCGCGCCGAGCGGATCGGGATCGGGAGGATAAGCCAGCAGGATTGCCGGCAACAGCGGGACGAGGGGAGTCTACGCAGGAGCATCAGGAGATGCGACGTAGTAGGCGAATCCCTGCCTACCGGCAGGCAGGCTGCTGCCGGGTACAAACTGGTAACATAGTTAACAAAATAAACCGGGGACATAGGTAACAGTTTATAATCTACGGCAAGGAGGTAAATACCATGCCGTGGATCAAAACAAACCCTATGGACCAAAAATTACAATTAATTGCCGATTG